>JBDNIR010000441.1:0-6789 GCA_041688195.1 Marinobacter sp. | reverse complement strand
GTAACGCAATTGTTAGTTGCCTGTGGTCTTTTTGCGGGGAATACCTAGACGCTGACGGCGCTCCCACAAAGATTTTCGACTGATGCCCAGTTTCTGTGCCAGCTCTGTTTCACTCATGCGATCCTGGTTCTCCAGCACAAAATGCTGGAAATAATCTTCAAGGGACAGATCATTGGCGGCGTCCGGTTCACGAATGCTGGCTGGATGGTTATCGCCTTCGACCAGGCTCTTGGGCACAGCGAACTCGCCGCCGTCGGACTCCAGGTCCAGTAACGCTGGCGTGATGACGTCGGTGTCACACAGTATAGTTGAGCGCTCTATGGCGTTCTCAAGCTCACGTACGTTGCCCGGCCAGCGATGTTTTTCCAGTACCCACATGGCCTCCGGAGAGAATTTTAACCCCGGCTTTCCCATGCGCTCGCCCTGGCGGAGAAGGAATTTACGTGCCAGCCCGAGGATGTCACCGTGCCTGTCTTTTAGCGGTGGAATGCGGATTTGCATCACATTGAGCCGATAGTACAGGTCTTCCCGGAACTCACCGGTGCGGGTCATGGCTTTGAGGTTCCGGTGGGTAGCGGCGATCATACGTACACTGACCTTGCGGCTTTGGGTCGAGCCCACCTTCCGGATTTCGCCTTCCTGCAGCACGCGCAAAAGACGGGCTTGTGCCTCGGCCGGGAGTTCCCTGATTTCATCGAGAAACAGGCTGCCGCCATCAGCAGCTTCAATCAAGCCTGTACGTGCTGAAACTGCGCCGGTGAATGCGCCTTTTTCGTGGCCGAAGAGTTCGGATTCAATCAAGCTTTCCGGAATGGCGGCGCAGTTGACCAATATCATCGGGTGTGAAGTTCTCGGGCTGAGTTGGTGTAATGCTTGCGCCGCCAACTCCTTACCGGTGCCTGATTCACCCTGGATCAACACGGTTGTTTCAGTAGGGGCGACCTTCCGAATCAATCTGAAAACCTGCTGCATGGCATCGCATTGACCGTACATCAGGGTTGCCGGGTCACCAGCCTGGCTGCCGTCTCCGATGTCGCCGGAGGTGTCGGGTATGGCTGAATGGCTGCGGGCCCTTTGCCGTAGAATGTTTTCGACCGCTGCGAGCATTTCGTCATGATCGAAAGGCTTGGCAATGTATTCGACTGCGCCCAGTTTCATGGAGTCGACGGCTGAACGCAGGCTCGCGTAGCTGGTCATGATCAGTACTGGCGTGATCGGGGCCCGGTTAATCAGCTCTGTTCCGGGCGCTCCGGGCAGGCGCAGATCTGAGATGATCAGGTCAAAATGCCCAAGCTCAAACTTGCGCTCGGCTTCGTCTACGGAGCCCGCATCAGACACGTTATAATTAGCGTGTTCAAGCAGCTTGCGCAGAGCGGAGCGAATAATCTCTTCGTCTTCTACAATCAGTATTCGACGCATGTTGATTTCATGACCTTTCGTTCGGGCCAGCCTTGGCCGGGTCGGGCTCATAGGCTGGTAGCCTCAGCCTGACACAGGTGCCCGGGGTATTTGGGGTAGTTGGACTCTCTACCTGGATATTGCCGTAATGCTCTTCAACAATACTGTACACCAGTGACAGACCCAGGCCGGTACCCTGGTTTGGTCCCTTGGTGGTGTAGAACGGCTCAAAAATATGGTCGAGCTGATCAGCGGGTATGCCCGACCCCTCGTCGGCGACCTCGATGATAGCGGAGTATCCCTCGCGGTTTCCACTGACGTGAACAAGGCCGCCCTCGGGGGAGGCGTCGCGGGCATTGGCCAGCAGATTCACAAATACCTGGACCAGCCGCTGCTCGTCTCCCAGAACCATTAGGTCGTCGGGGCAGTCATTCTGATAAACAATGCCTCGGTCCTTGTCACTGAGCGACAGCAGATTAATGGATTCGTCTACGCAGCGCCGGATAACGGCGGGTTCATAACGGTTTGCCTGGGCATGGTTGCCGGTACGGGCAAAGTTCATCAACGATTGCAGGATCGTTGAAATCCGGCGGGTCTGTTGCTGTATCTGGTCCGCTGTGGCGAGAATGTTTTCATCGTCGGTTTCGAGTTTCAGGTTTTGTGCTAGCGAAGAGATACCAGTAACCGGATTGCCAACTTCATGGGCGACACCCGCCGCAAGCCGCCCGACCGAGGCGAGCCGCTCGCTGTGCATAAGTTCGTCTTCCAGCAGGCGGGTTTCGGTCTGGTCTTCCACCAGGATGATGCTGCCATCCTCGGAGTGGTCGGGGCCGCTCAGGTCGGATTTATGCAGGTTCAGCCAATGGGGCCGACCTTTGAGGTCAAGCCGGTGTTTGTAGCGGTGTTGTTCAGTGCCCTGTACAAAGTCATCCAGCAGCAGATGCCAGTGCTCCGGCAGCGCTAGCAGTCGGGCCCCGACCACATCGTCGGCGGCAATTTCGGTGAGTTGTTCCATGGCGTGATTCCACATCAGGATTTCGCCATCGTCACCCAACGAACAGGCCGGAATAGGCAGGTTCTGGAGAGTTTGACGATAATGGCGCCGCAGATTGTCGAGTTCGCCGGCGAGCCCGGTCAGCTGGCTCTGATATTCACCCAGCGCCCGCTCCACATAATGTATGTCCTGGGCAGAACTGCCGCTGGCCATCGGTTTAAAACCGAGGTTGCGTTTGACCATGTCCCTGGCCACTGCCGGGCCCAGCAAGCCCGAGAGGTTCACCTCTACCTGATCCCGGAGCCGGCGAAGCTGGTAAGGGCGGTATTCAATAGCAGGTAGTTTGAGCTGGTTCCGGGACCGCTCAACTTCGCGACGGGCCACGTTGAAACCCAGGGGGGCGGCCAGTTGCTGGATAAAATCTTCAGACGAGGTGGCCACCAGTTCCCGGCGCTGGGGTCGTGAAAGCGCACCCAATGAGCAGGCCTGAGCGGCGCTGGTTTCATCTTTGTTGGATTTGATCAAGACCGACACGAGCGCGAATACGAAAACATTCAGGGTCAGGCTGGCGAAGGTAAAAATATACCAGTTGGAAATGTCCGGGCTGAATGGCAGGTTGAGAATGTTGAGCACATTGGCAGTGTCGGAAAACGGCAACACGAGGGTCACGGCCCATACCGTCATGCCAGTAAGGAGCCCGGCAATCAGACCTTTGCGGTTACCTTCAGGCCAGTAAATCACGCCAAGAGCCCCGGGAAGTAGCTGCAAAACCCCGGACAGCGACAACGCGCCAAGAATGGATAGATCCAGATGTTTGCCCACGGTTTCGTGGAACAGCAGGGCCGCCAGAATAATGATGGCGATCAGCAATCGTTTAACCCAGCGCAACCAGCGATAGATGTCGCCTTGGTCCCGAGGAGTGCGTAAAGGCAGCACCACATGGTTCAGCACCATGCCAGCCAGTGCCAGGGTGCTGACAATCATCAGGCCGCTGGCGGCCGAAAGGCCGGCTATGTACATCAGCAATGTCAGAGCGGGGCTGCCCAGCGCCATAGCGGTGCCGATGACATAAAAGCTGGGTGTGGTGGTAGCGGCCAGTTCAATACCTCCCCACAGGATGATGGGTACGGGCAGTCCTAGCAGCAGAAGGTACAGAGGCAGGCCCCAGCTGGCCCTTGATAACGCCCGGGGGCTCGGATTCTCGCTAAAGGTCATGTGGTACATGTGGGGCAGCACCAGGGCGGCAGCAAAGGACATAAGCATCAGTGCCCGCCAGCTGCCATCATCAATACTGCGTTCCAGAGCACTGACTTCGTTGGCCTGACCCGCGAGCCATTCATTGAGCCCGCCAAACCCACCGAACACCGTGAAAAGAATGACGCTCCCCAAGGACAACAGAGCGACAAGTTTGATCAGGGAGTCGAAAGCAATCGCTACTACCAGCCCTTGATGACTCTCCGATCCCTGGTCCCTTCGAGCCCCGAACAGCATTGCAAACAAAACGACCGTCAGACTGAATAAAACGCTGATCAATTGTTGCGATGCGCCTGGGGAGAGCAGGCTCACGGACGTCGATACCGCTTTGATTTGCATACTCAACAACGACAGTATGGCTGCCCCCGAGCACAGCGTGACCAGGGTTCCCGCCCACTGGCTGCGATATCGGAAAGCGAATAGATCGGCCAGGGAGGTCAACTGGTACGCACGACTGATGCGCATGATCGGGTTCAGCAATACTGGCGCCAGAAGAAAAGCGCCGCTGATGCCGAGGTAGTAGGCGAGGAATCCGAACCCGGACTCTGCTGCCATACCGAGGGCGCCATAAACAGCCCAGATGCCGGCGTAGACGCCAAGGCTGAGAACATAGACCACTGGATGCCGAACCCACCGACGAGGAATCAGCCCACGCTCGGTAATATGGGCGAGGGCAAATAACAGTGTCAGATAAAGCAGGCTGACAAATAACAGAGTGAGAAGGCTAAAATTCATTGGGGTCCCGCCGCCATTCCAGCCAGAAGCCCATTGCGATCAGGCCGGCCCAGATCAGGTAGGGGCTATACCAGGCGTTGCCCGGAGCTATCCACCAGTCGAGGATGTTGGGCGAAAAAATGTAGATGGCCAGAACCAGCAGGAAGACAAGGCGGTAGATATACATCGGATGTCGCACCCGCGCTGTGTTGATGTGTGGCGTTTATAACACGTCTGTTACCGGGCTGTCAGTGTACCCTTAAACGGCGACGGAGTGTCGTGGGATAAGCTCCCGCTGCCAGTGCTCACAGGCCCAGGCAAGAATATTCTCTGGTCTCGCTTGTCGAAGTTCCTGCGGAGGACGCTGCCCCAGAACCTGCAGCGCCTGCCAGAGATTGCTGCCGGGATTTTGGTCATCCAGTGCCAGGGCACGGGTCTGCTTGCTAAGCTTCTGCCCATCACTGTTGAGAATGACCGGAATGTGCAACCAATGCGGCGGTTTGGCCTTCAGGGCCTGAAAAATCTGTAGCTGCTGAGCTGTCATTTCCAGCAGGTCGGAACCTCGGACAACATTCGTGATGTCCTGATCGATGTCGTCCACCACGACCGCCAGTTGATAGGCAAAGAAGCCTTCCTTGCGCAAAATTACCGGGTCATCGATTTCCGCTTGTACGATCTGTTGTTGAGGCCCGAGAAATTCATCGTGCCACCGGGCGTGGACGTTATCCAGAGCAAAACGCAACGCTCGGGAAGTTGCATCCGCCGGACGACTCATTTGCTGGCGGCAATGGTCAGGATGACGACCACCATGGGCTTTGAGAACCTTGCGGGAACAGCCGCAGTAATAGGCTCTGCCTGATAACTGAAGATTCTCTATAGCCTGGAAATACGCCCGGTGTCTGTCGGACTGAAAGCGGACCTTCTCATCTGCAATCAGGCCGTGAGCCTGAAGACTTCGAAGTATCTGTTCAATCGCAGTCATAGATTCCCGCAGTGGGTCGAGGTTTTCAATTCGTACCAACCATTGGCCATGTCGGGTTTTGGCTTCGAGGTAGCTTGTCAGCGCAGTAACCAGCGATCCGAAGTGCAAGGGGCCGGTGGGGGAAGGCGCAAACCGCCCACGATAGGTTTTTGCGGTCATGATTCAACCCAGGCCGGTGGCGTAGGAGTGCCACCGGTGATCGGTTGATAAGGCGACGGGCTCAGATGCCAGTCTGGCGCTCGCGAATTTCCGCCAGTGTCTTGCAGTCAATGCATAGAGTTGCGGTTGGGCGCGCTTCCAGACGACGGGTGCCGATCTCGACACCGCACTGATCACAGAATCCGTAATCGTCTTTGTCGATGCGATCGATGGTCTGGTCGATTTTCTTGATCAGTTTACGCTCGCGATCACGGGTTCGGAGTTCAAGGCTGAACTCTTCTTCCTGGGTAGCTCGGTCACTGGGGTCAGCGTAGTTGGCGGCGTCTTCCTGCATGTGATGCATGGTGCGGTCGACTTCCTCCATCAGTTCCTGCTTCCATTTTTGAAGCAGCCCGCGGAAGTGCTCGAGCATGTCATTGCTCATGTAGTCTTCACCCTTTTTCATTTCATAAGGGATGAAGTTAGAGAAATTCTCGCGTGGTTTACTCTCTGTCTTTGCCATTGAACCCGGCCTCTTTCTTAATTTGCGGAAAATAGCAGATATACCGAGGCTGCGCCAGCCCTGTGATGGAGGCTTTTGTTTTGGAATGGCCCTGTGCTTGCGTATGATGGCCAACCCAGCGACCAACGCCCCCGGAGCCTTCCATGAAGTTTGCGAATCCCCTGATACCTGGGCAGCTCATTAAACGCTACAAACGCTTCCTCGCGGATGTGCAATTGAAGGATGGTACGGAGGTCACCGCCCACTGCCCCAACACCGGCTCCATGCTGGGCTGTCAGCCTGAGTCGGCACGCGTGTGGTTGAGTACCAGTGACAATCCAAAGCGAAAACTCCGCTATACCTGGGAACTGGTTGAAACCTCACCAGGGGTTATGGCCTGTATCAATACTGCACGGTCGAACCATCAAGCCCGGGAGGCTATTGAGGCGGGCTTGATTCCAGAGTTGGCGGGATACACGGTAATTCGCCCGGAAGTTCGCTATGGCCAGGAGAAGAGTCGTATTGATCTGCATTTATCCGGCCATGGGACTTTGCCGGGCGCCTGGGTAGGGTGAAGAATGTTACCCTCTGCGAGGGCGGAATAGGTTACTTCCCCGACGCGGTCACCACTCGCGGCCAAAAACATCTGCGAGAGTTGATCGCCCAGGTCGAGGCTGGTGAGCGGGCGGTGCTGCTATTCTGCGTCAATCACACCGGTATTCTCTCGGTCAGATCAGCGGATCATATCGATCCTGCTTACGGAGCCCTGCTCAAAGAAGCTGTCGCAGCCGGAGTGGAAGTGCTGGC
>JBDNIR010000440.1:0-12550 GCA_041688195.1 Marinobacter sp. | reverse complement strand
CGTAACCCTGGACCAGCGGGTACAGAAATTCGTGAATAGCTATCGGTTGCTCAGCACGATAACGCTTGTCGAAATCATCTCGCTCCAGCATGCGCGCCACGGTGAACTGCCCCGCGAGACGAATCATGTCGGCAGCGGTCAGTTTGCTCATCCATTCCGAGTTGAATACGACACGCGTCTTGGCGGGATCCAGAATCTTGAACACCTGCTCTTTATACGTCAGCGCGTTGCAGGCTATCTGCTCATCGGTAAGCGGTGGCCGTGTAACACTTTTACCCGTCGGATCACCAATCTTTCCAGTGAAATCCCCAATAAGGAAGATAACGTCATGCCCAAGATCCTGGAACTGTCGAAGCTTGTTGATGAGAACCGTATGGCCCAGATGAAGATCTGGCGCAGTCGGGTCAAAACCGGCCTTGATCTTCAGCGGTCGACCTTGTTTCAATTTTTCAATCAACCCATCCTCAGGCAACAACTCGTCTGCACCACGCTTGATAATGGCGAGCGCCTCTTCAACTGATGACATGAACAAATATCTCCTGATCGCGCCGAAGGAGTGGGCCGTTACACAGCTCAACAAAACAAAGCTGTGCGTTACTCCAAAGACTGGTACATTTTACACTGTTTAATAATCAAACAGCCTGGAAACCGAAAGGCATGCATTATAGCAAGAGCTTGGCGAAATTCCGCAGTCTGTAGCGAAGGCAATAACGCTTTGGATACTTTTTATACCTTACCGGTTGCTCTATACTTGAAATCTGACTTTAATTAGGCTGTTCAACCTACCGATGTAACGACTAAAACAGGTTAGTAACGTGCTAAAAAAATTCCCCAAGACCCACCTCGCGGCCGCCGTTGTTATCAGTGCGGTTGTCGGCACAACGATGATTTTCAGCCCCAGTGCAGACGTTGAGGCCAAACGCATGTCCGTTTCTCTGGATCTCGAATCCGGAGAAGTGATTAAAACGAATTTGTCGAACGGTGATACACCCATCCCTTCGGCACCAACTGCCACGAACAACAACACGGCAGCCTTGACCGACGTCACGCCCGAACAAGCCCCGTCAGCGACCGCTGCTGAAGCCCCGGTTCCAGCTGACGCACCCAAAGAGCCAGAGCTCAATTGGGCAGAGTATAAAATCAAAAGTGGCGACACTTTATCAGGACTGTTCAAAAAAGCCGGCTTCAATGACAGTTTAATGCTGTCGGTGATTCATGGCGAAGGGGAAGCCACCAAGCTTCAGCGCCTCTATGCCGGCGAAAGTATTGCCTTCGCGACAGATCAGGCTGATGAACTGGCAAGTATCAAACTTCAGCGCTCCCGACTGGAGTCGCTAAAGATTGACAGAACAGAAGAGGGCTTTGTCGGCAAGAAAGTTCTCCGGGAACCAGAAGTTCGAACCCGGTATGCAGAGGCCGAAATCGATAGTTCACTGTTTGGCGCTGGCCAGCAGGCAGGACTGACTGACAATCTCACCATGGAACTTGCCGGCATTTTCGGCTGGGACATTGACTTTGTCATGGATATCCGGAAGGGCGATCGCTTCAGTGTAGTTTATGAAGAACTCTATCTGGACGGTGAGAAAATTGACGAGGGCAAAATTCTGGCTGCCAATTTTTATAACCGTAGCCGGGAATTGGCCGCTGTATTTTATACCGATAAAAATGGCGTCAGTGATTATTTCACGCCAGATGGTCGCAGTATGCGTAAAGCCTTCCTTCGGACACCGGTGGATTTTGCTCGCATCTCATCAAGCTTCAACCTGAACCGCAGGCACCCTGTGTTGAACACAATACGCGCCCACAAAGGCACAGACTATGCGGCCAGGACAGGGACGCCAATCAAGGCCTCAGGCCAAGGCAAGGTGATTCACGCGGGGCGCAAGGGCGGTTATGGCAACGCTGTTGTTCTTCAGCACGGCACCAACATCACGACACTTTATGCGCACATGACCAGGTTCGCGAAGGGTATTCGTTCAGGAACTTACGTCAAGCAGGGACAAATTATCGGCTACGTGGGATCAACAGGGCTTGCAACCGGCCCTCACCTGCATTACGAGTTCCGCGTCAACGGCACGCATCGAAACCCTGCTACTGTAAAACTTCCCAATGCCGCGCCAATAGCCAAGGCAGAGCTTGACAGATTTAAGATGTCGACTGACACACTTTTAGCCCAGCTCGAAACCTATCAGGAGTCCGGACGACTCACGCTCGCAAGAGGCGAGTAATATGGAGCAAAAAGCCTATATCGGGCTAATGTCAGGCACCAGCATGGACGGCATTGATGCCGTGCTGGTGTCCCTTTCCGGTCAATCCGCAAGCCTTCATGCCACCTATACACTTCCCTATCCCGATGAACTCCGCCAGCGTCTTGGTCGCGTCAGTCAGAATCACGGCACTCCAGATGAGATAGGAGAGCTCGACCACCTGCTTGGCCGTCTATTCGGAGAGGCTGCGGAACGCGTTCTTGAAGGAAGTCATTACGCTGTCGATGACGTCGCAGCCATTGGCAGTCATGGTCAGACGGTACGTCACCAACCCAAAAGCCAAGCTCCATTTTCAATGCAACTGGGCGATCCGAATCTGATCGTAGAACGCACAGGTATCGCCACGGTTGCAGACTTCCGACGGCGAGACATGGCAGCGGGTGGTCAAGGAGCGCCGCTGGTACCCGCATTTCATCGTGCCTTTTTTGGAAGAGCTGGGCACGACCGCTGCATCGTCAACCTCGGGGGCATTGCGAATTTCAGCTGGCTACCCGGAGATGATCCCGATGAGGCAAGTGGATTCGACACTGGCCCGGGTAATGCACTCATGGATGCCTGGTGCCTGCATCACACTGGCCGACATTTTGACGAAAATGGTCGCTGGGCGGCGGAAGGAACGATCGATCAGGCATTACTGAGTGATATGTTGAGCGACGGCTACTTCTCACTACCCTCACCGAAAAGTACCGGTAAGGAGAAATTCAATCTGGAATGGATTGAAACTGTACTGGCTCGGCATGAGGAAGTCTCACCAGCAGATGTCCAGCGTACTCTGCTTGCGTTAACTGTAGTGACGATTGCTAAACAACTGCCGCACTCACCGGACATGCGTATTTACGTATGTGGCGGGGGAGTAAATAACACCCGGTTAATCAATGAACTTGCCCGCGCGTGCGCTCCGATGCCAGTGCACTCCACAGAGGCGCTCGGACTAAATCCACAGTGGGTAGAGGCAACGGCTTTTGCATGGCTCGCCCGCCAAACACTGCTTAAGCAGCCCGGCAATTTGCCAAAAGTCACCGGAGCTAACGGAAACAGGATACTGGGGGCGGTTTACTGGCCATAAAAGCGGGACATTGAGCTAGAGTCAGATGGAGAAAGATGACCCGCAACCGCATGTCGAGCTCGCATTCGGGTTCTGAACGACAAACTGTGATCCCTGCAAACCTTCCTGGTACTCAACGGTCGCACCTACGAGATACTGATAACTCATAGGGTCGACCAGCAAAGACACCCCGTTACGCTCGATCACGGTATCTTCTTCATCCCGACTATCATCGAATGAAAAACCGTACTGAAAACCGGAACAACCGCCCCCCGTGACAAACACGCGTAGCTTGAGTTCAGGATTTTCTTCTTCCTCAACCAGCTCCCTTACTTTTGCAGCCGCGCTTTCACTAAAGAAAAGCGGGGTAGGCATTTGCTCCTGAACAACACTCAATCTTGCCTCCAGACGTCAGTGTGAGATGTAATTTCGATTATCGTATTCCCGACTAAAACATTCAACTATTATCATCTTACTCCTTTGTTTCCGACTCTGCGTCAGTCGAATCACTTTTCGCCTGTGTGGTACCTTCCTTTGCTGCCGCTGCCTTCTTCGATGAGGGCCCAGCCTGATCCAGAAGGCCTACAGGTTCTTTCTGGTGTACCAGGTTGCCGTTTACAGAGGCCCCCATCGCCATTTCGATCAAATTGTAATAAACGTTGCCATGAATCGCTGCCTTGGTTGCAAGCTCAAGATGTGAGCTGGCGTAAACGTCCCCACGCACCGTGCCATTAATGATGACGTGAGGAGCGACAATATCGCCCTCGATCTCACCCACCTCAGACAGCCGAAGGACAGCCTCGCTGCCGTCTTCCGCCAGCACCTTACCGCGTATTCGACCATCTACATGAAGCCCACCGGAAAAGTGTACATCCCCACTTACCGAAGTTTTACCGGAAATCAATGTATCAAAATGGCCGGTAGGACGGCGGGGCTTCTGTTTTTTCTTGCCGAACATCATTAGTTCTCCGTCAATTTACGCCAGTCAAATGTACGTTCTGCCTGGGTTGATTTCGGCCCCTGAGCCTGAGCCACCACCTGTATCTCTATCGGTTCGAAGTCGGGGGGCAGTTTCATGCGTCCCTCGACATCCTGAAAATAGCGAAAGCGGAATTTTACCCCGAGATCGTCAATATCCTCCGAGAGGTCACGCAGAGCTACCAACTCTCTCTCACCGTTCCGTATACCGATAACGTTAATCGCCACCACGCCGGATATATAATTCTTATTACCCCCAATCTGAGTCAATACCAGCTTAAAACCAAATACGTGGTCTTCCCTTGCAGCCTGAAGATTAAATCGATCAACCTGCAATCCCTTGCTGGTTTCAGACGGTGCCATAATCTTTTTGTAGGAGGAAAGGTCCGATTCTAACCCCGAAATTTTTGTTTCCAGAGCAGCGATAGTGCGCCGCGCCTGATTCAGCGCCTGCTGATCAATCGTATGACCACGCTCAAGGTTGATCAGCTTCTGCTGCATATTGGTTTGCCGTTCCCGCACGCCCTCCAGCTCACCGCGAAGATAATCCCGTGCTTCGGAGACATTGCTGAGCCGAAAACCATCCTTTGTCGTGCCAATGAGATACCCCCCAACTGCCGAAGCAACAGTGAACACCAGCAATATCAGCGTACGACGCAAACGGTAACCCGGTTTGTGGCGAATAACGATGTATTCGCCCGCTTTTCTGTCATCACCCACGCCGGCGCCCTATGGCAAAAAAGCTGGTGAGTTAAGGCCGCAGGTTTCGTTCAGCCCGAACATGATATTCATGTTCTGCACTGCCTGACCGGCCGCCCCTTTTACCAGGTTATCAATAACAGAGGTAACGATAACCATGGAGCTGTCTTCCTGACGGTGGAGCGCCATGCGACACGTATTGGCTCCCCGTACACTGCGGGTCTCGGGATGGCTGCCAAATGGCATCACATCAACGAAGGGCTCATTCTGATAACGTTGCTCATACAAATCCTGAAGTCGATCAAAATCTGATGGATTCTTCAACTCGGCATATAATGTCGCTTCGATCCCCCGAATCATCGGCACCAGGTGCGGCACAAACGTCACCCCAGCGGTTTCGCTACCAGCGGCGGCTTGCAGCCCCTGGCGAATTTCGGGCAGATGCCTGTGACCGGATGCGCTGTAGGCTTTAAAGCTTTCGCCAACTTCTCCGTGTAGCATGCCAATGCTGGCCTGACGCCCCGCTCCACTGGTACCCGATTTCGCATCGGCGATCAAGCGCCGGGTGTCCACCAGGCCAGCTTCCAGCAACGGAAGAAAACCAAGCTGGACGGCCGTCGGATAACATCCCGGATTGGCGATCAACGCCGCTTTCCTGATCTCATCTCTGGCTACTTCCGGCAAGCCATAAACCGCCCTTGCCGCCAATTCCGGGCACTCGTGGGGCATGCCATACCATTTCGCCCACACGTTCAGATCCTTTATCCTGAAATCTGCTGACAGGTCGACTACCCGGACACCCCGGGCAATCAGGTCAGGGACCAGGCGCATAGCTACACCGTGAGGCGTTGCAAAAAATACCAGGTCACAACCGGCAAGAACCTCCGGATCAGGCTCGCTGAAAGCAAGGTCAAAATGCCCCCGCAAGTTCGGGTACATCTCGGCAACCGCCAAACCGGCCTCTGAACGCGAGGTAATACACCGGACTTCAACATCAGGGTGAGTTGCAAGGATCCTCAATAACTCCACACCGGTGTACCCGGTACCACCGACAATGCCTACTTTAATCACCTATCGCTCCATACTTCCAATGCTTATCGAAGCCAGACAGACCCTATGGCTGCCAGCCCAAGGAATGATTTAACCGTGTTTGACACAGGCGCTTAGTCTACCATGATAAACCAAGGACTTATTGCGGCCAGACCCCCAACAGTTACAATGCGATAAGCGCGTCGCCTTTTAAAACAAAACCTAATCCCACATCATCAGACTCCATGCGAAAATTCAGGCTCAAGCTTACCGGTAACCTGATACCCATGTTCCGGCGACGGCTCTCGGATGTTGATGCCCTGCCCCAATTGGCACTGCTCGGTTTACTGTCCGGGCTGTTTACGGGGGGTGTCATTCTGCTGTTTCGATTTGCCATCGAATGGCCACTAAAACATTTCCTGCCTGGCCACGATTCCGAAGCGTTTGAGAGCCTTGGTTGGGTAACCCGGGGGTTACTGCCGCTATTAGGTGCGATTGCTCTGGGCATCTTCCTGCACCGTCTTGCCGCTCAGGACCGGAAAGTGGGCATCGTCCATATCATGGAGCGATTGAATTACCATCAGGGCTACATCTCCATCCGCAGCGCCATCGTTCAGTTTATCGTGGGGGTGGGCACCGTTATCACCGGCCAATCCGCTGGTCGCGAAGGCCCCGCCGTTCACCTTGGCGCTGCATTTTCCAGCCTGATGGGGCAATGGATGCGGCTGCCCAACAACAGCATCCGGACTCTGGTGGCTTGTGGCTGCGCGGCGGCTATTTCAGCTTCTTTTAACACCCCCATCGCCGGTGTCATTTTTGCCATGGAAGTGGTGATGATGGAATACACCATTGCCGGCTTCACCCCCATCATTCTGGCATCCGTAAGCGCAGCGGTCGTTACCCAGGCAGCCTACGGTTCAGAGCCCTCATTCAGTGTACCTGCGCTGACCATGAATTCGCTGATGGAAATCCCATGGATTCTTGCCATCGCGATTGTCATCGGAGTGGCTGCTGCCGCCTTTATCCAGTTGCTGGCGTTCTGCGGTCGCTATCACCACAAGCCCGTCTTCCTGAGGCTGACTGTTGCCGGATTACTGATGGCGCCCTTCGCCATACTCATTCCGGAGGTCATGGGTATCGGATACGACACCGTCAACAGCACCATCAACAATGATTTGCCATTTTGGCTGTTGCTCGGCGTTGGCGTGGCCAAGCTCATAATTACTGCAGTCACCATTGGCCTGGGAATGCCCAGCGGCATCATTGGCCCTACCCTGTTTATCGGCGCCACTCTTGGTGGGGCCATGGGGTTGATCGGGGCAAACTTCGCCCCGGATCTGGCATCATCGGTCGGTTTCTACGCCATGCTCGGCATGGGCGCCATGATGGGTGCGGTACTCCAAGCACCTCTAGCCGCCTTAATGGCGCTATTGGAGCTGACCCGGAACTCACACATCATTCTACCTGCCATGTTGATTATCACGACGTCGAGCCTGATCACCAGCGAGGTATTCGGGCAGAAATCGATATTCCTCACGGTGCTGAAAAGCCAGGGGTTGAGCTACCAGAACTCGCCGATCATTCAGGCTCTCAGGCGCGTATCCGTTGGCGCCATTATGGAGCGCAGCATCCTTCGTACAGACCGGAGGCTATCCTACAAACAGGCCCGGGACATATTGAAATCCGAACCCAAGTGGCTTGTTGTGGAAGGTAATAAAGGCCCCACCTCGATATTGCCCTCGGTTGACCTCGCCCGTTATCTCGATGACATTCCTGCATCTCCCGATCAGCAGGAAGGCGATAAAGAGGACTCAGCAGAAGAGCTCATAGACCTGATGGAAATCCCGGCAAACCGAAGAGACGTTGCACCAGTACAATACCAGGCAACCCTTGAGGAAGCCTTGAATGAGTTCGACAACACCCTCGCCGAGGCGTTGTATGTCCAGCGACATGTGGCGCCAACCATCCAGCGAATCTACGGTGTGTTGCTAAAATCGGACATCGAAAATTACTACCAATACCGAAAGAAATAGACCACTCAATACAACTAAGGAGCCTCTGAACAACTCCTGGATCGCCTCTGGCTTTCAGAGCGATTCAGAGGCTCCCTAACACCGGGAATTTTTATGCTTTGGGTTAAAGCCTTTCACGTCATTGCCATGGTGTGCTGGTTTGCCGGCTTGTTCTATCTGCCGCGGCTGTTCGTTTATCATGCCGCTTGCGAAGACCAGACGGGCCGGGAACGTTTTAAAATTATGGAGCGCAAGCTCTATCGAGGCATTACGACGCCTTCCATGATCGCAACGGTTGTTCTGGGCATCTGGCTCATCAGCTATAACGTTCAGGGTTACTTCAGCCAGGGCTGGTTGCACGCCAAACTGCTGCTGGTGCTCCTGCTCATTGGGTACCATTTTTACTGTGGCTACCTGGTGCACGTATTCAGGAATGATCAGAACCGGAGGTCACACATTTTTTATCGCTGGTTCAACGAGATGCCAGTGCTGGTTTTGGTGGCCGTGGTGATTCTGGCTATCGTGAAGCCGTTCTGATCGGGTTTATCCGCTACCTCAACGTTATACGGGAGTATTCGACATCAAACTGCATCAACGCCCTCAGGTACTTATACTTTCCGGCCTCGACCCGTCTGGTGGAGCCGGTATACAGGCAGACATTCAAACAGTGACCGCGCTCGGCGGGCATCCGTTACCCGTCGTGACCTGTCTGACGGTGCAGGATACGCGCAATGTTTACAACGCCGCTGCGGTGGACGCAGAATTGGTCGCGGAACAGCTGGCCTGTCTTGCAGACGATACGCCAATTCACGCAATCAAAACCGGGGCGCTCGGAAATTCGGCCATCGTTGATGTTTTGCTGGCGTTTATCACGACCCACCCGGACATACCTCTCATCGTTGACCCTGTCATCAAAGCAGCCGGTGGCGGCGACCTGGCCGATCAGGCCCTGATTACGGCGATGCGGGATAAGCTCTTTCCCCATGCGGACGTAATAACCCCCAACGGGATTGAGCTGGTTGCCCTCGGCCACTCACCAGACTCCGGAACTGCGGCGTCCGCACTTTTGCATAACGGGTGTCGTGCCGTTCTGGCCACGGGTGGCCACGGCACGGGACCTGATATCATCAATACGCTCTTCCGGGCCAACAATGAGCCCGTTGAATGGAGCATCAACAGGGTCGGCGCCGACTATGAGGGCGAGTTCCACGGCACCGGCTGCACTCTCGCTGCCGCGATTGCAGCGGGTCGGGCTGCCGGCCTTGGGCTCGACGCGGCTATCGAGCAGGCCCAACAGTTTGTGTCTGTCGCCATCAGTAACGCCCTGAAAGTCGGCGAGGGCCAGCCAGTGCCCGATCGCATCGCACGACAGCAGCCGAAATGACCGGTTTCGTTAAGGGCATGGTGCCAGGGCTCTACGTCATTACCGACAGCACCCTCCTGCCGGGCGACCGTGTTTTGAGTGCCGTTGCAGCGGCCATCCGGGGCGGCGCCACACAGATCCAATACCGCGACAAGACCAGTTCCGGTAAGGAGCAATATCGGCTGGCCAGTGAGCTGCAGAAGCTCTGCGGAGCTTCCAGCGTGCCACTGATTATCAACGATAGCCCACAGCTTGCCCTCGACAGCCATGCCTCCGGCGTCCATCTCGGCTTGACAGACTGCAGCCTCAAAGAGGCAAGGGCCCGGCTCGGGCAGACCGCCCTGATCGGAGCGACCTGCCATGGTAATCTAGAGCTTGCCAGCACAGCGGTGGCCGCGGGTGCCGATTACGTGGCCTTCGGCCGTTTTTCCCAGTCCACCACTAAACCCGGCGCGCCACCAGCAGACATGTCGGTGCTCGCCCATGCAAAATCATTGGGCGTTCCGGTAGTTGCCATTGGCGGCGTCACCCTTGACAATGGCGCGCCATTAATCGAAGCGGGCGCCGATTTCCTGGCTGTGGTCGGCAGCCTGTTTGAGGCCGACGACATTGAGCAGCAAGCGCGTTCCTTCACGGAGCTCTTTCACCGTTACCATCCTTATTTCCTGGCGCCAGCACCCTGAAGGCCTGAACCCAGCATATGAACGGGAGTCCAAGTTATGACCCAATCCGAAATCCTGTTTGAACAAGCTCAGAAATACATTCCGGGTGGCGTTAATTCCCCGGTCCGCGCGTTTCGTGGCGTCGGCGGTACACCGCTGTTCTTCAAGCATGCCAAAGGCGCCTACCTGTTTGACGAAGATGACCGCCGCTACATCGACTTTATTGGTTCCTGGGGCCCAATGATCCTCGGCCACGGCGACGAGCGCATCACCAGCGCTCTGCATGCGCAGATTGACCGTGGTATCGGTTACGGAGCTCCAACCGCGATTGAGACAACCATGGCGCAGAAAGTCTGTGAGCTGGTGCCCTCCATTGAACTGGTCCGGATGGTGAACTCCGGTACCGAAGCGACCATGAGCACCATTCGTTTGGCTCGCGGATACACCGGCCGAGATAAGATCGTCAAGTTCGAAGGCTGCTACCATGGCCATGTCGACTCACTGCTGGTCAAGGCTGGCTCCGGGGCTCTGACTCTGGGAGTACCCAACTCTCCAGGGGTCCCGGCAAGCCTGGCTGAACACACCCTGGCGCTGGACTTCAATGATATCGAAGGCGTACGTAAAACCTTTGCCGAGATGGGCGACCAGATTGCGGCCGTCATCGTCGAGCCGATTGCCGGCAATATGAACTGCATTCCCCCCGTGCCCGGGTTTCTTGAAGGGCTGCGCGAGGTCTGTGATGAGCATGGCACGGTGTTGATTTTTGATGAGGTGATGACTGGCTTCCGGGTGGCTCTTGGGGGGGCCCAGGGGCACTACGGCGTAACGCCCGACCTGACCGCACTGGGCAAAGTCATCGGCGGCGGTTTGCCCGTGGGGGCTTTCGGCGGCAAACGCAAGATCATGGAACACATCGCTCCGCTGGGACCGGTTTACCAGGCGGGCACCCTGTCCGGAAACCCTCTGGCCATGTGCGCAGGCTTGGCGACGCTGGAAGCTATATCTCAGCCCGGCTTCCACGAAGGGCTGGGACAAAAAACGGTAGCTGTGCGTGACGGCTTCAAGGCCGCAGCGGACAAAGCCGGCATTCCCCTCGCCGTTCAGGGTGTTGGGGGTATGTTTGGATTTTTCTTTACCAACGAAGCCTCTGTGACCCGCTTTGATCAGGTGATGGGGTGTGATATTGAGCGTTTCAAACGCTTTTTCCAGGGCATGCTCAAAGAAGGCGTTTATCTGGCGCCCTCGGCGTTCGAGGCTGGTTTTGCCTGCTCAGTACTGAGCGAAGACGACATCGCCCACACCATCAATGCAGCAGAAAAAGTGATGAAAACACTCTAGCCATGTCTCCTGAAGATATAAAATGATGGATGCTCCGGGCGGTCACTTGTCGCCTGGGCCCCCGAAAGCGACATGTATCACAAAATCTGCCAAAACTTTCCCCTTCCCTGCCTGATTAATTGACTTTGCTATCTATTGAGCGGAAAGATGAAATTGTCTCTGACGAGACGCGCACCGAGCGTGAAACGCTAATAACGACAACAAGCCCTCGCCTCAGTGCAAGTTTGATAACAAAGACAACAAAAAACTGCAGGTAAAAAGATATGTCAAAACTATGGAAACTCATGGCGCTGCTGTGCGTCATGGCGTGGTCTGCTCCGACCATGGCCTGGTGGTGGAACTCAACACCTTCCAATTACACCGAAACCCGATATCCGATCGTACTGGTGCACGGCATGTTCGGCTTCGATTCCATCATTGGGATTGATTACTGGTATGGCATTACCGAAGAACTGTCACGCTACGGTGCCGATGTTTACACCACCCAGGTACCAGCGCTGGACAGCACAATCGCCAGAGGCGAAGCCTTGCTGCCCCAAATTCAGGCCATTGCTGCAATCCATGGCAAAGTTAATTTGATAGGTCACAGCCACGGCGGCCCAACCGCACGGTATATCTCACGGGTTCGCCCTGACCTCGTCGCCTCCGTTACGTCCGTAGGCGCGCCTCATAAAGGCTCGCCGGTGGCTGACCTGATCTATGGCTCACCCGCCGAAGGCCTGGCTGCAAACCTTGGCAATGCATTGGGCGGTTTGATTGATCTGATTTCAGGGGGTGGCTACAACCAGGACCTGAGTTCTAGCCTTTACTCGCTAACCACCCAGGGCAGTATAGAGTTCAATAATTTCGCGCCAGATGGCATGCCGGTTTCAGCCTGTGGTGAGGGCGCTTACGCCGCCAATGGCGTTCGGTTCTACTCCTGGGGCGGCACCGGAGTGCTGACAAATGTCTTTGATCCGTCCGATGCGCTACTAGGTACCACCAGCCTTGCCTTTGGGTTCAGCGCAAACGACGGGCTGGTCGGTCGCTGCAGCAACCACTTCGGACAGGTCATACGCGACAACTACTTCATGAACCATCTCGATGAAGTAAACCAGGCCCTCGGCTTGCACAGCCTGTTCGAGACCGATCCTAAAACCGTTTTCCGGCAACAGGCT
>JBDNIR010000439.1:0-6187 GCA_041688195.1 Marinobacter sp. | reverse complement strand
GATACTGATGCCGGCCTTTGTGACCAGCGAGCTGAAAACCGCGTTCCAGATTGGTTTTATCCTGTTTATACCGTTTCTGATTATCGACATGGTGGTAGCCAGCGTATTGATGGCGATGGGCATGATGATGCTGTCTCCGATTATCATCTCGTTGCCCTTTAAAATCATGCTGTTTGTTCTGGTGGACGGCTGGGCCCTTATTATTGGTACCCTTGCCGCTAGTTACGGCATTTAGCCGTGGTTCGGGAATGCTTCTTCGTTCACGTGTCCGAGGAGTCTGAGTTATGACACCGGAAACCGTTATCGACATCATGCGCGAAGCGCTCTGGATGATCGTCCTGTTGGCTGGGGTAATCATCATGCCGGGGTTGGTGATAGGGCTTGTGGTCAGTACTTTTCAGGCGGCCACCCAGATTAACGAGCAAACCCTGAGCTTTTTGCCGCGTCTGATGATAACGCTCCTGGTGATTATTTTTGCTGGCCCCTGGATGCTGACCAAGCTCCTTGACCATGCCAACAACCTTTACACCAACATTCCTTTTCTGATCGGCTGATACCTCATGCCATACGAAGTCAGCGCGGATCTGATCGGGCAGTGGGTAGGTCAGCACCTCTGGCCGTTGTTCCGGATTGCCAGCTTCATGATGGTCATTCCGTTCATCGGTACGCAACTGGTGCCTGCCAGAATCCGGCTTGGTCTGGCGTTGCTGATTACCATCCTGATCGTGCCGCTGCTGGATGATGTACCTCAGGTGGAGGCTCTGAGCGCTGACGCTGTCATTATTACGCTGCAGCAGATCCTGATCGGCGTTGGTCTCGGGTTCGCGCTGACGGCGCTGTTCCAGCTCTTCGTGGTAACCGGCCAGATGATTGCCATGCAGATGGGCCTTGGCTTCGCGTCCATGGTGGACCCGGCTAACGGCGTTAACGTACCGGTGTTGTCCCAGTTATATTCTATTTCCGTGACCCTGCTTTATCTGGCCATGAACGGCCATCTGGTTGCGTTTGAAGTGTTCCTGGAAAGCTTTCGTACTCTCCCGATTGGTCTGGAAGGTCTTGGTCAGGCAGGAGTGTGGGATCTGGCCCACAGGATCAGTTGGGTCCTCGTGTCGGCCATGTTGCTGGCTTTGCCGGCGGTCACCGCGGTGCTGATCGTCAATATTGCGTTCGGTGTTATGACCCGGGCCGCGCCTCAGATGAATATCTTTGCTCTGGGCTTCCCAATCGGTTTGATGTTCGGTTTATTTTCCATCTGGGTATTGCAGGCTAACTTTCTGCCGCATTTTCAACAGTATGCGAAAGAAACCTATGAGTTTATGCGTCAGTTGCAGGGGGTGCCCTGATGGCGGAAGAGAACGACAACAGTCAGGAAAAAACTGAAGAGGCCACCCCGCGGCGCATCGAAAAATCCCGTGAAGATGGCCAGACCGCCCGGTCCAAAGAGCTGGCCACCATGACCGTGCTGCTGGCGGGCGCCGGTGGCTTGCTGATGTTCGGTGCCAGTCTGGGCGCGTCTCTTGAAAACATCATGCGGGAAAGTTTCGCCCTTGAGCGTGAAATGGTGTTCGACACCCGCGCTATGAGCCTGCTTCTGCTGGATTCTGCCTGGGAAGCTGTCATTGCCCTGATGCCCCTGATGATTCTGTTGCTTGTGGCAGCGATTCTGGGCCCCATCGGGATTGGCGGGATTCTGTTCAGCGGCAAGGCCATTGCCCCGAAACTGAACCGTATGGACCCGTTCAAAGGGCTCAAGCGGATGTTTTCGATGCGCGCGCTGATTGAGCTCGTCAAGGCCGTCGCCAAAGTGGCGCTGGTGATGATCATTGCCATCCTGATTCTCGATCTGCGTACGGAAGATTTGCTCAGTATCGCCGAGGAGCCAGCCATCCCGGCAATGGAGCATGTGCTTTGGACGCTGGGCTGGAGTTTCTTCCTGCTGGCCTGTGCGACCATCGTTATTGCGGTCATTGATGTGCCTTTCCAGATTTACGATCACCAGAAAAAGCTGCGTATGACCAAGCAGGAGGTCAAGGACGAGTTCAAGGACAGTGAAGGCAAGCCGGAAGTAAAAGGCCGCATTCGTCAGTTACAGCGGGAAATGGCCCAGCGCCGGATGATGCAGGACGTACCGGGCGCGGACGTAGTCATCACCAACCCGACCCACTACGCGGTCGCCCTGAAGTACGATCAGAAAACCATGGCCGCACCGGTAGTAGTCGCCAAAGGTGGCGATGAAGTGGCCTTCAAGATTATGGAGATTGCGAGGGCGCACAAAGTGGATGTTCTTCGCACACCCCCGCTGACGCGCGCGGTATACCACAATACTGAAATTGGTGGCGAAATCCCCGACGGCTTATATATGGCGATTGCCCAGGTACTGGCTTATCTGTTCCAGCTGCGGCGGTTTCGTCGCGGTCAGGGGCCGAAGCCCAGTATGCCGGACTTCCCGATTCCCAGTGATCTGCGCCGCGACATCTAGTGTCTGGTTTGGCTCTCGCTGAGGGTTCTCTGGCCCTCAGAAGGACTTTTCCAGAGAGTCCTCTTCGGTGGAAGCATCGCCCCAGGCAGCGGTTTTGCTGCCGGGTAGAATCAGGTTCAGGCCAATAGCGATAAGGCCACAAAGAGCAATGCCCTCGATTTGACCAATGGCCATACCGCCGATACCGAACACCAGCGTTACGCCGGCAATCACCAGATTGCGCCGTTCCGAAAAATCTACCTGATGACGGGTCAGTGTATTCAGTCCCACCACAGCGATAGACCCGAACAGCAGACACAGAATGCCGCCGATGACCGGAACAGGAATGGTTTGCAGGGCAGCTCCGAATTTGCCTACAAATGCCAGCACAACGGCGATCACGGCGGCCCAGATCATCACCTTGGGGTTAAAGTTGCGGGTGAGCATGACCGCTCCGGTCACTTCCGAATAGGTGGTGTTTGGAGGCCCGCCCAGCAGGGCAGCGGAGCTGGTGGCAATACCGTCACCCAGCAGCGTGCGATGCAGGCCGGGCTTTTTGATGTAGTTCTTGCCGGTGACATTACCAATGGCCAGCACGTCACCGATGTGCTCGATCGCGGGCGCAATGGCAACTGGGAGCATGAACAGGATAGCGGACCAGCTAAAGGCCGGCGCGACAAAGTTTGGTACCGAGAACCAGGCTGCTTCCGCGATGGCGCTAGTGTCCACGATGCCTGCAAAGGCGGAGAGCACGTAGCCGACGCCAATACCGAACATAATGGGTACCAGCCGGAACAGGCCTTTGGCCCAAACCGCTGCGAAGATGGTCACCAGCAGTGAAATCATCGCGATCACGATAGCGGTATTGTAGGGCACCAGTTCTGCGCTGCCGTCGCCGGCCCTGCCGGAGGCCATGTGAACCGCCACAGGTGCCAGGCTTAGGCCGATGACCATGATCACCGGGCCAATCACAACCGGGGGTAGCAGGCGGTTAATGAAGCCCGTCCCTTTGAGTCTGACCGCGCCGCTCAGCACCATATAGAGCACGCCAGCCGCCGCCAGACCGCCGAGAGTTTCCTCCAGACCGAACTTTGCCTTGGCCGCGATAACCGGCGCAATAAACGCGAACGAGGACGCCAGAAAAACCGGCACCTGCCCGCCGGTAATGATGTGAAAGATCAGGGTGCCCATGCCCGCTGTGAACAAGGCTACATTGGGGTCGAGGCCGGTGATTAGAGGCATCAGAACCAGCGCCCCGAAAGCCACTAGCAACATTTGCGAACCTGCCAGTGCCTGACGCCAGACGGCCTCCTGTGTAGGGTCCTGCATGTTTATATGTCCTTCTGTTTAGTGCCGAAAATTTTGTCACCGGCATCGCCCAGGCCTGGCAGTATATAACCCTTCTCATTAAGGCGTTCGTCCACTGATGCAGTATAAATAGACACATCGGGGTGGGCGTCCAGCACTTTTTTGATGCCTTCCGGTGCCGCCACCAGTACCAGTGCGCGTATTTCGGTACTGCCAGCTTTCTTTAACAGTTCGATGGTCGAGATGAGCGAGCCGCCGGTTGCCAGCATCGGGTCGACAATCATAGCCATGCGCTGATCCAGTTCGCCCACCAGTTTTTCCAGATAGGTGCTGGCTTCCAGGGTTTCCTCATTCCGGACCTGGCCCACCACACTCACGCGAGCGCCAGGAATGAGCGTGAGAACGCCTTCCAGCATGCCCATGCCCGCTCTGAGTATCGGCACAATAGTGACTTTCTTACCGGTTATGCGCTCAACCGTAACCGGCCCAGCCCAGCCCTGGATGGTTTCTTTTTGCAGTAAGAAATCCTTGGTGGCCTCATAGGTCAGCAGCGCACCGATTTCCTGGGCCAGTTCCCGGAAGTTTTTAGTGCTGATATCTGCCCGGCGCATCAGGCCCAATTTATGGCGGATCAGGGGGTGTTTTACCTCGTGAATCGGCATGGCTCACCTATGTTTTCGGTCAGAAAAGGGATTGGTCATACAAATCAGGGACATCTGGACGATAAAGCCGGGCAACATAACCAGCGTCAGCGGTCTTGAATGAGCGCAAGGATACCGTATCTCCGGGGCCGCGTCAGGTCCTGCATACGCTTCTGCAGGCAATAGGATTTTTTGGTGCCTAAGCCTGGTACGGTTCTTGCGATGCCACGGTAAGCGGACGCTGCGGCGTCAAAAAACCGACCGGAAAATGTTACAGAGCGCCCTGCGCGGAGAGCACCGGAAGATGGATCGAGTTTTAATCTTCAACAACGTCAAATCCCTGACAGCCGGAAATCTGGGTATTCCCCTGATGCTGATGGCTTTGCTGGGAATGATGATACTGCCGATGCCGGCATTTCTGCTCGACGTGCTGTTCACCTTTAACATCACCTTGTCCATTGTCATTCTGCTGGTCTGTGTTTACGCTCAGCGCCCGATGGAATTTGCCGCTTTTCCGACGGTTTTACTGGTTGCCACGCTGCTTCGTCTGGCCCTTAACGTTGCCTCTACTCGAATAGTCCTGCTGAAGGGTCATGAAGGCGGTGACGCCGCCGGTAAAGTTATTGAGTCGTTCGGTGAAGTGCTGATCGGTGGTAACTACGCGGTTGGCCTGGTGGTATTCGCCATTCTGATGATCATCAACTTCCTGGTGGTGACCAAAGGTGCGGGCCGGGTATCGGAAGTGAGTGCCCGGTTTACCCTGGATGCGATGCCCGGTAAACAGATGGCCATCGATGCCGACCTGAACGCTGGTCTGATCAACCAGGATGAGGCCAAGTTCCGGCGTACAGAAATTGCTCAGGAAGCGGATTTCTACGGTTCCATGGACGGTGCCAGCAAGTTCGTAAAAGGCGACGCAGTAGCCAGTCTGCTGATTCTCGCCATCAACATCATCGGCGGTGTCGCCATTGGCGTGATGCAACATGACCTGGCGTTCACCGAAGCCATGCGAAACTACGCCCTGCTCACCATCGGTGACGGCCTGGTCGCACAGATTCCCTCGCTGTTACTGTCCACCTCAGCAGCGATCATGGTGACCCGGGTCACGTCCAGCCAGGATATGGGTGGCCAGATTCTTGAGCAAATGTTCACCGCACCCAGGGCGCTGGCGATTGCCGCCACCATATTACTGATTCTTGGTCTGATTCCTGGCATGCCTCACGTTGCGTTTCTGGGACTCGGCAGTCTGTCGGCTGGCCTGGCCTACTGGATATGGAAAAAACAGCAGCAAACAGTAGAGGAGGACGATGTTTTTCCGGCTCGGGGTGGTGCCAAACCGGTAACCCCGGGTACCGAACCTCGCAGCGGTGGCGAAACAGGCCAGGCCCTCCCGGCACCCGGAGAAACCCGCGAGCTGGGCTGGGATGACGTTTCGACAGTAGACATCGTAGGGCTTGAAGTAGGTTACAGGCTGATCCCATTGGTGGATAAGTCCCAGGGTGGTCAGCTGCTGACTCGTATCAAGGGGGTGCGGAAAAAGCTGTCCCAAGACCTTGGCTTCCTAATGCCCTCCGTCCATATTCGCGACAATCTGGACCTGATGCCCAATGTGTACCGCATCACCCTGATGGGCGTCACTATTGCAGAAGCGGAGATACATCCGGATCGGGAACTGGCGATTGATCCGGGTCAGGTGTTTGGCAAGATTGACGGTATTGAGGGCAAGGACCCGGCTTTCGGACTTGATGCGAGCTGGATTGAGCCGGAGAAAAAAGATCAG
>JBDNIR010000438.1:0-10695 GCA_041688195.1 Marinobacter sp. | reverse complement strand
CGCGCCTGCGGCTGACATCCCTTCGCCAGTGTGAACTGGATCAGGTTCAACGGGTGTACTCTCAGCCCTGCAAAACAGGACACCCCGAGTCGAACAAAAACCATAGCACAACGGCTGCGCAAGACACTAGATACCTGCAATTGACAAGTGCCAATAGACTTCCTAATCTGTTGCCATTCCTGGGGGCGCCATTGCAATGGCTGAGACTCCGCATTTTGTGCGGTAACCCTTCGAACCTGATCCGGGTAATGCCGGCGAAGGGAAGGAGATACCTGCTCTACACGTGCCTGTGTGCATCTTCCTTTTTCGCGGCTGTCCCGGTGGTACGCCAATTTTGGTGATTTCGCTACCGCCTGCCACGGCAAGGAAGACAATCGATGTTAAGTTCCGCTACCGCCCTTGTGTGGCTGGTCTTGTTCGCAGCCCTGTTCGCCATACCCGGCCTGATTTACGCCCGTTACAAACAGGACAAACTGGACGATTTTCTGGTCGCCCGTAACAGCCAGTCCAGCTCCGCCACCCTGCTGACATTGCTGGCCACCACCATGGGCACCTGGATTCTGTTCGGCCCGGCGCAGGCCGCAACCTGGGGCGGCATTGGCGCCGTGACCGGCTATGCCCTGGGCGCCCTGGCACCGCGGCTGATCATGATTCCCCTGGGCAAACGCATTCGCACGCTGATGCCCGAAGGCCACACCCTCACCGAATTTGTGCTCGGCCGCTATGGCCGGGTGATGTACGGTTTCGTGCTGGTGATCATGATTTTCTATCTGTTTATCAGCCTGACTGCGGGCCTGACCGCCATCGCCAAAATGGTGTCCCTGCTGGCGCCGGTTCCCCTGTGGCTGACCGCAACCATCGTGATGGCGGCCACTCTGCTGTACACCCTTTACGGCGGCCTGCGGGTAACCATTTTTACCGACAAGGTGCAGATGCTGGTGATTCTGCCGTTTCTGGCGCTGCTGATTGGCTTCGGCTGGCAAGCCACCGGAGGCCTGACGCCGGCGCTGCAGGGCCTGCAGGAAAAAGCTCCGCACCTACTAGACCCATTCGACATCAACGGTCTGAAATCCGGCCTGACGTTCTTTATCGCGGTGGTGCTGACCGGACTTTTTTACCAAGGCACCTGGCAGCGTATTTTCGCCGCCCGCGATAACAAGGTCATTCGCAACGGTTTTATCCTCAGCGGCCTGCTGAGCTTCCCCATCATTTTCATCATGGGCCTGTTCGGGCTGGCGTTTGTGGGGCTGGGCTTGCCCGGCGATGGCTCGGTGGCACTGTTCAGCGTGCTATTGGCGGATGTGCCGGTATGGTTTGCCATCGGTCTGCTGCCGTTCGGGCTGGCGCTGATCATGAGCAGCGCCGATTCCACCATCAGCGGGCTGACGAGCATTCTGGTGGTGGACCTGCACCGGCTGCTGCCAAAGCTGAGTAATCATAATCTGCTGTCGTTGTCGCGCTGGCTGATTGTGCTGCTGTCGGTGCCGGTGTTGCTCGTCGCCGCCCAAGGCTACAGCGTACTTTACTTGTTCCTGCTGGCCGACCTGCTCTGCTGCGCCGCTGCTTTCCCGGTGTTTTTCGGCTTCTACAGCGCCCGCTACCAAAGCTATAACGCCGCGCTCAGCACCTTTGCCGGCCTGGTCGCCGGGCTTATGCTATTTCCGGCACCGGGTGCACCTCTGACCTACCTGTTGGAATCTTTTCTGCTGGCATCATTGGTGCCGATTGCGGTATCGCTGTTACTGCTGCTGAGGCCCAAAAGAAAGCTCTTCGACTTTTCCATACTGGCGCAGCGCGCGCGGAACCTGGAGGGGTAACGCACAGGCGCTTGCGGGCTTATCGGTGTTTGTATTGTGTAGGGCAATAGCCCTTGGCCTGTTGAAGTGGTCAACTAATCCCGGACAGTAGTTTAAGTTTTTCCTCAGCCCTAACGGGAGAAATGCCGCCGTTGAATGAGTGAGGCCGTTGCCGGTTGTAGTAATCCATCAGATAGCCAGCAATGTCTTTTTTGGCCTCGGACAGATTTCGATATCCCAAGGCTGGTGAGAAAACCGGGACGGATTCTGTGCTCCAGAAACAAGGTAAGGAGAAGCTTATGCCCAGACAGGCCAGGGTAATTGTGCCCGGGTTTCCCCATCACATCGTTCAGCACGGTCATAATCGTCAACCAGTGTTTTTAGAACCGCGTGATTTTGAGTATTACCTGGCGAACCTCCAGGAGTGGAAGCAGGTATACCAGTTGGAGATGCACAGCTTTTGCCTGATGACCAATCATATCCATTTGGTTGTTCAGGCAAGTGACAACGTGAGCGATGGTAGAGAAAGCGGAGCTATATGAGTGGTCGAGCTATCCAGCACGTTTAGGAATGAAGGCTTGCCATTAGTTGGACGAGCCTGACACTTTTCGTTCTCTGGCAAACAACCGGTGAGTTGGCCCCTTGTAGCCCGTATCATCTACACGAATAAACCATTGCCAAATCGAATTACGTTTTCCAAGTCTCACCGCCTGTATAGTGGGTAACTATATTGTTTCCAGTGCAATCTGGTAGTGTAATCGAATTGGAAACAATGCCGGAGGGTCCGCTGATTGCTGTGTCGACTTGCTCTGCAATATCTTCCGTCACGTAATGAAAATTGAACACTGCGCCTTGAACAGGATCGCCATTAGAATCAGATGCGGGAAGCGGGGCCGCCACTCTAGTCAAGGGTTCTATTCTCAAACAAAGTTGGTCGGCTCTGCTGTTTGCGAACTGCTAAAATTAGCAATGTCCAAAGGGAGCGCAACGGCACGAGCCTGAGATTGATTTGTTTATTGATTATCTTGTCGGTTCTGTGGCCCAGACTTTGCCGATTTTTTTGCAAAGCCAAAGCGGATGATTTTAAATTTGACAAACGGTAATTCTTTTGCCTTATTAATAAGGTGATAGCCGTAGTCAATGTGGACTTTGGCCGCAATAATACAACGGGCATAGCAGCCCCCCATGCTGAGACCGAAAGGTTTGGCACGCGGGGCTTTTTTTGTGCAAAAAAACTGGAGGCCACCTGTGGGGTGACTTCACAGCAACGTAGCGCTGGAGGGGTTTGTGATGAAACGACGTGATTTGTTGAAAGGAATGGCCTTGGGTGGCGTGGCTGGCACCACGGGACTAGGAGGATTTCCTGGTATTTGGACGGGCCGTAACGCCGCGTGGGCGGCCGGGAGTGACATACCGGTCGGAGTTTTATTCTCGAAGACTGGCGCTGTAGCGGTGGTTGAAAGCACGCTTCATGACGCTTGCATTATGGCGATCGAAGAAATTAACGACAACGGCGGCATTAACGGTCGCAAGATTCGTCCTTTTATCGAAGATCCGGCTTCGGATCCAGCGACCTTCGCCGATCGTGCCAACCGACTGGTGCGACGGGATAAGGTTGTTTCCATATTTGGCTCATACACGTCCGCCAGCCGTCAGGCGGTGCTTCCAGTTGTGGAAGGGCAGAGCAATCTTTACTGGTATCCAACGCTTTATGAAGGACGTGAGTGTTCTCGCAATGTGATGTACGGCGGTGCGGTTCCCAATCAGCAACAGCAGGATTTCGTGCCTTGGCTGAAAGAAAAATTCGGTGGCCGGTTTTATTTGCTTGGTAACAACTACGTGTACCCGCGAGAGGAAAATAACGTCGCCAGGAAAATTCTCAAAGATATTGGTGGTGAAGTTGTTAACGAAGAATATGTGCCTCTGGGGCACGACAGCTTTAGCTCCATTGTCAGCCGTATTCGGCGCGACAAGCCGGACGTGATTTTCTGTACTTTGGTGGGCGATTCCGATGTGGCTTTCCAACGGGAATATCACAGTGCAGGTCTGGATCCAAAATCGATGCCAGTTGCCAGCCTTACCCGGTCGGAAGTTGAGGTTAAAGCGATTGGTGGTGAAGCGGCTGCCGGCCATTTCTCATCGGCACCTTATTTCATGGGGCATCAATCGGCAGAGAACGAGAAGTTTGTGGAAGCTTACTTGAAGAAATATGGACAGGACCAGGTAACGCACTTCGTGAATGAAGCAGCTTACTTCCAGGTATATCAGTTCAAAAGCGCAGTCGAAGCACTTGGCTCTGGCGAACTGACGCCGTCAGCTATCAGGGATGCCGCAGTCGGACAGCGTTTCATGGCCCCTCAGGGTGAGATAGAGATTGCTGGTAATCTGCACACACATCTATGGCCCAAGATCGGTCAATGGCAAGCAGATGGCCAAGCTAAAGTGTTGGTAGATTCCAAGAGCCGCGTGGCGCCAGAACCATACTGGGCGTACGAGGGCCAGAAGTGCACTGCTGAGGGACTTCAGGAAAGCTGAGACCACCCATACCCATTTAACGACAAATTGATCTAAGCAGCCCCCCATTTGGAGGGGCCGGTCTTAAAATGGTCACCGTGTATAGGAGCACTCGATGTACTCGTGGCTTAATGAGATATTCATCGGTCTTAGCCTGACCTCAATCCTACTGATGGTCGCGCTGGGGTTGGCCATCATATACGGCACCATGGGTGTAATTAACTTAGCCCATGGTCAGTTCGTGATGATAGGTGCTTATGTTGCTTGGTTTCTGCAAAACCAGTTTGGTGTAGGCATCATTGTGGGATTACCGCTGATTTTCATAGCGGGCGCCTTGCTGGGTCTTGTGGTAGAGCGAACGGTTATTCAAAGGCTCTACAAACGCCCGTTGGATACAATCCTGGCGACCTGGGGGATTGGTATCGTACTTGAACAACTGGTGCGAGAACTTTTCGGGTCAGATTCACGCTACGTCGCACGGCCCGAGTTTCTGGACGGTAATCTCATACTTGCCGGTGTCCACATGTCTTACTACCGGCTGTTTATCATTGGTTTTGCACTGTTCACCCTTGCGGTTACGTGGTTTCTGCTCTTTCGCACAGAATTTGGCACCAAGCTTCGAGCGGTTATCCAGAACAAAGAGATTTCTGAATGCTACGGCGTCAGCGCAAACCATGTGTATGCCATGACATTTGCATATGGCGCGGGGCTGGCAGCTATCGCTGGCGCGCTGATAACACCACTGGTCAGTGTTACTCCGACCATGGGCACCAAGGTTGTGGTAGATGCATTTCTAGTGGTGATCGTTGGCGGTGTAGGCAGTATTGCCGGGACTGCGGCGTCAGCACTTATGCTTGGGGAGACATCGGCGTGGCTGTCCTATCTCTTGAATGAAACCACGGCACGCATCCTGATTCTATTGGGCGTCATTGTTCTGATTCGTTTTCGTCCGCAGGGACTCTTTCCCGATACAGTCCGGCGCTAAGGAAAATTTTGTATGAACAAAGGCTTTTCCATAGATTGTATAGGTTATGCACTGTTTGCAGTGTTTGTTCTGCTGATCATACCCTGGATGGCGAATTATAGCGGCTACGACCTTAATAGTTACGCTCGCTATCTGGTGTTGGGAATGGTAGCAGCAGCGGTCGCCTTGTCCTGGGGTGCTGCGGGCATTCTCAATCTCGGCCAGGCACTGACCTTCGGTATCGGCAGTTATATCATGGCGATGCATTTAAAACTTAAAGCCAGTGGAGCGCAGGCTGAAGGCATGCCGGATTTTATGGTGTGGACGAATATGGAGGAATTGCCCTGGTTTTGGGAGCCATTCCAATCAGTTTCGTTCACTCTGGCGGCTGGCATTTTGGTACCTGTTGCCATAGCAAGTTTGATTGGCGGCTTCATGTTCCGTGGCCGGATCACCGGCGTATTTGTCGCGATTATTACCTTGTCCCTCATGCTTGCTGTTCAGCTCTGGATGATCAGTGAGCAGCGTTTCACTGGTGGTCAGAATGGGCTTACGGGGCTGGCAGTCCTCGAACTATTTGGTTGGTCGGTAGATGTTTATGGCTTGGCCTTTTATTACATGGTCGCCGGCTGTCTGCTGGTCGTCCTTACGCTTGGTTTGCTCTTCTTACGCAGCAAGGCAGGACTTGTACTGCGTGCAATAAAGGCTGATCCGGAACGAACCCGTTTTTTTGGCTACGACGTTTCAACCTATGAGATCGTGGCTTTTGCAACCTCCGCCGGAATTGCCGGAATAGCGGGAATGCTCTACGCAATGATTCTCGGGTTCGCTTCTCCCACTTATATGGGGCTATCTCTCAGTCTCGCATTTGTGATTTGGGCTGCGGTTGGTGGACGTGAATCCATTGTGGCAGCAACTCTGGGAGGCATCGGCGTCAATATGGCTGAAGGCCGGCTCTCAGACCTGTTTTTTGATCAGTGGACCTTGATTCTGGGGGTGACTTTCATTGTGGTTGTGTTGTTTCTACCTCGCGGTCTTTTCGGCCTCGTTATGGATTTACGAATAAAGCTGGAATCCCACTTTATGGCAAGCCCCATCGCCCGAGTGAATACGTTGTTGGATAAGTATAGCTCTGAAACCGCTGTTAGCCAGCGGGAGGGTAAATAATGGCTGCTTTGACATTGGAAAAACTGACTGTGAAATTTGGCGGTCTTGTGGCGGTCAATGAGCTTGACCTGCACATACGCGATGGAGAATTGCGCTGTCTTCTTGGTCCGAATGGAGCGGGTAAATCAACTACGCTGGACCTGATTTGCGGCAAAACATCACCTACCTCTGGGCGGGTTCTACTTGGCAATCAGGATATTACCCACTTGCCGGAATTCAAGCGGGCGCGGGCCGGAGTTGGGCGAAAGTTCCAGACGCCGACGGTATTTAAAGATCTGAGCGTTATTGAAAACCTGGAAATAGGTCGTTCAGCCTTTCCCGGGGTATTCAGCACATTGCGTATTTTTCGAACCCCTATCCGGGGTCGAATCCGGGAGGTGCTCTCCTTGGTTGGCTTGGAGGGTGAAATATACACCAAGGCAGAAAATCTTTCTCATGGCCAAACCCAATGGTTGGAAATTGCCATGTTGCTGATGCAGGACTGCCGCGTAATCCTGATGGATGAGCCAACCGCCGGTATGACCGCGCAAGAAACCAAACAGACAGCTTCGCTGTTCAGGGAATTGCAGGGTGAACACACCATGATCGTAGTAGAGCACGACATGACATTTGTTCGAGATATCGCCGACATCGTTACGGTGATGGACGGTGGTTCGTTACTGGCCGAAGGCAGCATAACTGAGATTGAGACTAATGCCGCCGTGCGGGAAGCGTATCTTGCTGATACTGGAGACGACCATGCTTGAAGCGAAAGGCCTGTACTCCTTTTACGGGAAAAGTCCCATTTTGCAGGATATCGATTTCAAGATTGAGGACGGCGGTTTTCTTGGCATTGTCGGGCGAAATGGTGTCGGTAAAACAACATTACTTCGTACCATCATGGGGCTGACCGACAGAGCGGATGGCACGCTTTCGTTTCAGGGCTCAAACCTGTTGAACATGTCGACGCCCGAGAGAGCAGCTACCGGTATTGCCTATATTCCTCAGGGAAGGGAGGTGATTCCACGCTTTACAGTGAGGGAAAACCTGCTGATGGGTATGTTCCCCCGGACTGACAAGTCTCGCTCCATTCCTGAATATATCTTCGAACTGTTTCCTATTTTGTCAGATTTTATTGACCGCCGTGGCGGTGACCTTTCAGGCGGCCAGCAACAGCAGCTGGCTATTGGTCGGGCTTTGGCCATGGGCCCCAAGGTCCTCCTCTTAGATGAACCGACCGAAGGTATTCAGCCAAATATAGTGCAACAGATTGAGGAAGTTATCCGCAAGCTCAATCGTGAGATGGGCCTGACTATTGTACTTGTCGAGCAGAACACTAGATTCGTGCGCCAGACTGCGGATTCCTTTGTGCTTTTGGACAAAGGGCGGGTGGCGTTGCGAGGCCGGGGCGAGGAGCTGACCAGTGAGGTCATTGATCAGTATCTCGCTATTTAAGGGGATAGCTCGAAGCTATCCCATCGGGACATACACTGTCCTCTCGTTTTCTTTCAACAATCCGAAGGAGTATTGCAATGCGACATGGTGACATTTCAAGCAGCGACGACACCGTTGGCGTAGCCGTTGTTAATTACAAGATGCCTCGCCTGCATACCAAAGCGCAGGTACTGGAAAATGCGAAGAATATTGCCGACATGGTCGTTGGCATGAAGAAGGGATTGCCGGGTATGGATCTGGTGGTCTTTCCGGAGTATAGCACGCACGGCATTATGTACGATCCGGATGAGATGATGGCAACGGCCACAACGATTCCCGGCGATGAAACTGAGATATTTGCCCAGGCTTGCAGGAAAGCAAATACTTGGGGCGTGTTTTCCCTCACCGGGGAACGTCATGAGGAGCATCCGAAAAAAAACCCGTATAACACTCTTATTCTGATGAACAACAAGGGCGAAATTGTTCAGAAGTACCGCAAGGTTGTACCTTGGGTTCCCATTGAGGGCTGGTATCCCGGTGATCAGACTTACGTGAGCGAAGGTCCCAAGGGTATGAAAGTCAGCCTGATTATCTGCGATGACGGCAATTACCCGGAAATCTGGCGGGACTGCGCTATGAAGGGGGCAGAGCTAATTGTCCGCTGTCAGGGCTATATGTATCCCGCGAAAGATCAACAGGTGATGATGTCAAAGACCATGGCATGGGCTAACAACTGCTATGTAGCCGTTGCCAACGCATCTGGATTTGACGGGGTGTATAGTTACTTCGGGCATTCAGCCGTGATCGGCTTCGATGGCCGTACTCTCGGTGAATGTGGTGAGGAGGATATGGGTATACAGTACGGCCAACTGTCCATTTCGCAGATTCGAGATGCACGCAAGAATGATCAGTCGCAGAACCATCTGTTCAAGTTGCTGCACCGAGGTTATACCGGGATGCAGGCCAGTGGTGATGATGAGAAGGGGCTGGCTGAGTGCCCGTTCGAGTTCTATAGGACTTGGGTGACTGATGCGAAAAAGGCTCAGGAGAATGTTGAGGAGATTACTCGCAGTACTTCTGGGGTCGCCCAATGCCCGGTAGGCAATTTGCCGTACGAGGCCAAGGAGAAAGAAGCGGGAAGCTAAGCGGAAGCCGCCTGTTACTTCGTTGAACGGATCGTAATAGGTACTATGAATCCCGGGCGGTGCCTACGCCGCCCGGCGTTTGATCCTTGGGGGCTATCTATGCCATTTCTCAATGACATGCTTGATTCGGTTGAGCGGAAAAATGCTGATAATGAGGCAATGGCAGCAGAGGGTCAGGGGCCAAGTGCATCAGTTGAAAAAGTCGCTGAACCAGGCATTACCACACGCTACCGATTTGATATCGGTTCGGTCATGCGAATAGTGCGACATGAAGTCCGAGGGCAGTCTCAAGCACTTGATGCAATTGAAAATATGCTGAAAGTGGTGCGAGCTGATATTGCTGACCCGAGGCGGCCGCCCTTTTCCGCCCTTTTCCTCGGGCCTACCGGGGTTGGCAAAACTGAAACCATAAGAGCGCTGGCGCGCGGGCTACACGGTGATGCCGATGCCTATTGCCGAGTCGATATGAATACCCTGTCACAGGAGCATTATGCGGCAGCGCTGACTGGTGCGCCTCCCGGTTATGTCGGCGCCAAGGAAGGTAATACAATACTGGATCAGGAAATGATCGAGGGTACGCTTGGCAAGCCCGGTATTGTGCTTTTCGATGAAATTGAAAAGGCAAGCCCGCAGGTGGTACAGGCGCTGCTAAACGTCTTCGATAATGGTCAGTTGACCGTTGCATCTGGGGAGCGAACCTATAGTTTTAGGAACACTTTGGTATTCATGACCAGCAATTTAGGTGCCCGTGAAATACAGAAACACGAGAGACCTTCTGGTTGGCAGGCTCTTTGGCCAAGAACCCGTACTGGTAGAAAAAAACGACTCGACGCTAAGTTGCGGGAAAAGCTCAATTCTCACTTTTCACCGGAATTCGTGAATAGGGTCGATAATGTCACTGTGTTCAACTGGATAGAAAGGGAGTTAGTCGAAGAACTTGTCGAGCTTGAAGTAGAGAGGCTTAACCGCCGTTTAAGAAAGCATAACTGCCACTTGGAGCTGACAGAATACGTTATCCGTTATCTGGCCACTCACGGTTTTGATCGACAATACGGGGCCCGCGCTCTACGCAGGACTATACGTTCGGAGGTAGAAGTACCATTTGCGGAGCACCTCTTAACCCAATTCACGCCTGGGCGTGATAGCTGGAAATCAAAAACGACTTTCACCATGTTGCTCCAAAAGAACAAGATTGTATTTGAGCAAGAAGTATCAAACATTAATTGAATATCGTTTGATACTGAGTATTAAAGCCAAAACGCAGGACGAAACTATATGGCAGTAATTTCTTCGGATAAGCCTTGGACTGTCGGTGTCCTGTTTTCTCAAACTGGCGTGACATCCATTATTGAGAAGTCACAGCTAAAAGGGACGTTGCTTGCCATAGATGAGATTAATCAAGCCGGCGGTATAGAGGGCCGGGACATATCACCTGTGATACTTGATCCAGCTTCAGACATTAAACAATACCGAATTTATGCCGAGGAAATGTTAGCTAATCCGGAGTTGAACGTTATTTTTGGGTGTTACATGTCTTCTTCTCGCAAGGAGGTGCTCCCCGTCATCGAACGTCAGAACGGCTTTCTTTTTTATCCAACGCTTTATGAGGGTTTTGAGTACTCCCCCAATGTTATATACGGTGGCGCCGCCCCCAATCAGAACAGCCTACCTTTAGCTATTTACCTTTTGGAGAATT
>JBDNIR010000437.1:0-9620 GCA_041688195.1 Marinobacter sp. | reverse complement strand
TCTGAATTGATGGAAAGCGAGTTTTTCGGCCACAAGAAAGGCAGCTTCACCGGTGCGTTCGATAACAAGGCAGGGCTGTTTCAAAGCGCCAACGGCGGCACCCTGTTTCTGGATGAAATCGCTGACCTACCCCTGCCCATGCAAGTAAAACTGCTGCGGGCCATTCAGGAAAAAGCCGTACGCCCGGTCGGCGACAGCCACGAAGTGCCGGTCGATATCCGCGTGCTTAGCGCAACCCATAAAGACCTTCCGAGGCTGGTACAAGATAGCCTGTTCCGCCAGGACCTGTTCTATCGCATCAACGTGATTGAAATCCGCGTGCCGCCTCTGCGCGAACGCAGCGGCGACATAGCACTGCTTGCCAGGCACATCCTGCAGCGCATCGCCCGCGAATATGAGTGCACACCCATCGATCTTACCGATGCCGCTGTCGATTATTTAAAGGGCTATCATTTCCCGGGTAATGTGCGTGAGCTGGAAAACATACTGGAGCGGGCGTTCACCCTATGTGACAGAGACGTTATTGACAGCGGCGACCTTCAGCTTGGCAGCTCTAGCAGCAATATTGATTCGCCTTTGCTGGCACCGACAGTTGAAATAATGGCAACGGCAGATATCGAACTTTCAGAGCAAGGACTGGACCTGGAGAGATATCTCGATAGCATAGAACGCAAGGCTATTGAGCAGGCGTTGGAAGCAACGCGTTGGAATAAAACGGCGGCTGCGAAAAAGCTGGGAATCAGTTTTCGGGCGTTGCGGTATAAGTTGAAGAAGTTGGGATTGGAGTAAGAGATTACTTAAAACAAGGAACAGCGACGGCGAGATGCGGCTAAACAAGCTTTCTAGTAAAATTGCGAAATCGAACAGGACGTTCGATTTATGAACTTACCGAGATAATTAAAACAGGAACTTTCAAGGATGAAAATGTTCAAAGATTCCAAAGGGTTCACCCTCGTGGAGCTTATGGTCACTGTCGCTATAAGCGCCATAATACTAAATTTCGCAGCCAGCAACTTGTCAGGGGTCATTGAACGGGTAACCGCTTCGCAGGTGAAAACCAGCCTCAGAACTGTCTTCAGTGTCGCTCGATCCAGCGCCGTCTATAAACGGAAACTTGTCACTCTGTGCCCTCTGGATACAAACAACCGATGCGTTGCAGATTGGAGCCGCCCTGTCAGCATCTTCACCGACCCTGACAACTCAAAATCTTTATCGCAAGCTGCTCATCTGATCCGTGTGAGTCCGATTACAAACAGCGGAACATTGACCCCCAGCGCAACAAGCCATGGCGGAAGGCGGTATTTCCAGTACAAACCTGACGGGTCGACCCATGGCACCATTGGAAACCTGACTTGGTGCCCGCAGAGCGGAACCGTACAAAGAGCCTTTCAACTACGGCTTAATTTTGGTGGCAGGATTCGCTGGGCATCGGATCGAGACGGTGATGGTGTGGCGGAAGACTCTTCGGGACAACCAATTACATGTTAGGGCGGTTCCGAATAATCACCAGCAGCCAGAAGTACTGGGCGTTCTGGCGCCCTGATGATCTATCGTCATCGTGCCACAGTCATCGCCAGACTGCAGCGCTGTCGGCACTGCCTGAAGGGTGAAGGTCGAACGGTCTACCGCAGCGATACCACCCACAAAACTAATGTTGTAGGCGGTAGGCCCATTGGCGTTGCGTGGTGAGGTATCAAAAGGAAGAGCGGTGTTATCGCTGTAGTCAAAAGTTGCTGAATACCTCCGCTCCAAAACCTGCACCAACTCCAACAAGTCAGCTTGAGCCAGAGATTTTCTGGTGCGCTCAACGTACTGTTGATACGAGGGATAAGCAATTGCCGCAAGGATACCGATAATTGCCACTACAATCATCAGCTCGATCAGGGTGAAGCCACGGTGATGCGATTTTAAGTCATTGTTCACAAGTATATCTCCTAAAAGGCCTTAGCTCCGCGAAGAGCTAAGGCCTCACCGCAATAAAAAGCGCGCTGATTAACGCACTTGTTCCCAGTTTTGACGACCCATAACTCTAGTGCCCGCCTCGGGTACCGAGATCAGCTGCCCTGAAGAACCGCTCAGAATTTTACGTTCATCATTATTTTCCCCTACGCCTTCAAGAACCGAAGCAGAACCAGCAATACCGATACCAGGGTCAATACCTGAAATGGGGACCCTTACCTCAACGCCATCAATCTCAATGAGTACGAAATCGCCATCATTGAAAGCGCCGTCATTATTGGTATCAAACACAGAATACCCAAGTCGGGATCCGGTAAAGGTATTCAACTCCATAATAAAACTCGTTCCCCCAGCCGCACAAAGATCAGCGGACGGAATCAGCGTTGTAAAGATAATGCGATCTCCACGCACCAAAGCCCGGGTGACCACTTTTTCACCCTTCGGGCCGGTTCCTCCGTCGAACGTCGTTTTCCACTGAAGCTCAATAAACCATCCTTTTTGCGTTGAAGATAACGAATTGTCACTAACCGCTCTCACTGTCGTTCCGGATGAGGTAATAGCCTCTCTTAATATCTCCTGCTCCACTAACTCTGCAGTTGTAACCGGCGAACCCTCATCAATAATGCCGTAGAAGGCTTCCACCTGCGGATTAGCAGGCACCACGTTGTCCCCATTTCGGAAAAAACTACCCGTGCCAAAAAAGATCATCAACTTTCCTTCGGGATTGAGCGCTGCGCTCAGCGGAGCCGTGATAGCTTGCCCTGCCTGAGCTGTGAACAGCGGCACCGGCTGATCAGAGCCATTCAAAAAACCGGAAGGAACACCCCACAAGCTTGTATCATTCCCGTCAATATCTATCCGCCAGACGTTTCCATCTGTATCGCCGACATAGATATGATCTGTAATCCGGTCTCCGGTACGGTCAATGACCAACGCCGAACCAAGCTCACCACTGGTTGGAAGGGAAAAAGTAACCTTCGGCCGACCAGTTTCAGCGTTCAGTATCCAGACTTTGCCGCCTGTACCTGTACTGTCATAACCACTGGTCACCACAACACCAAATGTTCCATCTGGCAAGGCCACAATATTCGGCTGCTGAATCGTTACACCCAGATCCGGATGGGAGAATTCCCACATAAAGCTGGATGCATTAACCGTTTCAGGATCCGTAACGTCAAGGGCGAATACACTTCTGCCTCCGGCCCCGGTTGTTCCAACCACCATCGTTTTCCAGCCCAGCGCCGCACCTAGCCATGCATCGGCTACCCTAGGGGTACCATCAACATAATATCGATGCAGATAATCCGGCAGTGTCAGCTCATATAAATTTTCATATATTCCGGAAGGCACATACGCGAACAGCTCTTTGCCACCTTCGGAGCCAGCCGTCACGTCAGCATTAAAAGCATGCAGCATGCCGTCGTTTGCTCCTACTATCACGACCGGCGGGCGATCTACTGTGCTTTCTCTAAAGGTCTTATAGGTAGTAGTAATTCCCGTGAACTCACTGGTCTCGTCCAGGCGGCCATATCCGTAATCAGTGCGATACAGAAACTGTGGGTTCGAGTTAACAATATCACCCAGGCGGCTGCCTCTCTCCCGAAAAGGCAGGGACGGTACCGTAGCGGATTGTTCCTGCACTCTTGAGCCTTTCAGGTAAGCGAGCCGGTCTTGCCCAAGTTGAGGAAGCCCGATTCCACCTTCTGGGAGTGTTTGAAGAGCTTCCTGCTGGGCCGTTGTCAGATTGTCCCAAGTAAACTCTTTGCCCGTTTGAGCGATCAGCTCACCCGCTGTTGCGCCAACTCCACTGACTGGGTCATTAGTAATAATATTTCGGGAAGTGACCGGGTCCGCCAAAGAGTCAAGCATATCGGCAGCACTCCAAGAAACACTCTCGGTAACAATCACAATCACAGTCTCGGTCGTAACATTTCCATCTTCATCTAACACGGGATCTCCATTTTCATCCAACACTGGAACCGTATCTGTAACCGTAGTCGCAACATTTCCATCCTCATCTATCGGCCGCCCAAGAAGATCTCCGCTCCAGTTCTCACTGTTAAAGCGAGCCTGAAATATTGCGGAATTTACGCTCAAACGTGATGAGTTTGATGCCACAGACGTAGCTGAAGACGCATCCTCCAGGATATCCAGAAAGACTTTTTCAAGATCGTCTGCCAGTTTGGAGGGGTCCGTTGCGTAATAGTAGTTATCCGGCAAACCATCATTATTCTTATCCCAGGAGTTGGTGCTGGCGGGAAAGTTGAGGGCCTTGTCGTACCCGCCCCATTTGGCGGCATAAAACATTGGCTGCTCGATCAGCTCTGCCGTATTCCCCGCACTCTGGAAGGAGTAAATTCGCGTGGTCTCTGCATTATTCCTGACGCAGTTATTGCAGCCTAGTCCACCGGTGGGATCGGTATAATCATAGTTATTGACCCCGGAATGAGCGTGAAAGCCATCCGCTGTGGTGCCACTGGTCACATAGCCAAAACCAGCAACCATTCCTGATGATTGAGCAAATACTTTGGTCGTTACTTCAAGCTGGCTGTCGGTTATGACGTAACTGAGTACTCCGTTCATATCACTGTCAAAATCGCCCCCTTGCTCGTGCGCTTCCCACTGCACTAAAAAGGAGCCAGTACCTGCGCCCGCATCCTGCGCAATAATTTTGAAATCTACAATGGCGCAGTTGCCTCTATCAGCGTTTCGGTTGTTCTGGCACGCGGGCAGTATTGTGACGGCAGTAGCTGTCTCACCAGGCTTCGGAATATCAATCCGGGGAACAGCTGGCGCCAGCGCGACTGAAAAGGTTTTAACCGTTTGCTTGCCAAATTGGTTGACGTTCAAATCCGGCCGTAGGTCATTGGTATAGGCGTAATTCGCCAGGCCGGCCGCTGCATAACCACCCTCTAACCGCGGAGCCTCAGGACATAGTCCATCAACGTCAGCGAGACTAGACACGGTTTTTGGTGTGCAAATCTGGTTATCATCACCGGCAGTCCGGCCAATAAAGCGGGTGCTGCCATGAATGTTTTCACCTGCTCCGATTTTATTGGTAAAGCTGGCAATATTTGGCGTGCCTGGAAGACCGGAAGCAGAACTCAATTGATCCGTATCATAGGACGCAACACTCGCATTAAAATTGATGATGGAGCTGGGCGCGCAATAATTTTGTTCGCCAACCGGATTGTTCCAGGGAACCTCTCTGAGCCCGTTAATCACGTCATTATTCGAGCCTACACCCACCGAAAAGCTCATGTCATTGGGCCCCGAAGTCGGGGCCAAATCTGCAAAATATCGAATCGCCTCCAGAAAAATTTCGGACTGTGGATTGCCCCAGTCGACACACACGCCGTCTGGGAATCCGCTACGCATACCACAATTGTTGTAGTTGCCATCACCATGATCATATTCAGCAATTCTGAGCAAATTCAAGGTTTCGACAATGGCCCCTGTCGTGGGCGCCGTTTTAAAGCTGCCGTCACCTGCAACATCGACCTCATTGGAAAAATTCTCCAAGTTCTTCCGAAGCACGCCGCCAGACTTGTTACGCTCATAACTCCCTGTCATGAGTCCGAAAAATATCTCATCGTCGTCGCCGTACTGTTGCAACAAACCAATCGGCTTGTAGTTTTCATCCGGATACTGTTTGCAGCGCTCGGTGCCGATTAAATCTGAAGTACTGCAGGCTTCTACACGAACAACGTAGTCTTTTTCGCCAAGGCCAAGCTGACCCCGCCGTGGATTGTCACTGTTAGCGAATATACCGGTGGCGCCAACATCGTTACCATTGCTGAAGTTGATGTTGTTCCCCCCCACTCTCATATTATTGTGACCCGTCGTATTTTTTTCCTCCCACCAATGGCACTGCCACCTTTCATTAGCCCGCCACAGAGAATAGTTCCCCTTGGCTACTCGGAGCTCCGGCGGTGCAGTCACACTTTCGGAAACACCAGACCCTACCCGAGTGGTGTTGCAGAAAGAAATCCCCGCGCGGCTGTTGTTGGTAATGCGCCATTTACTGAATTTAACGCCCTGACTGCCTTCAAAGCTGGTAACTTCCACCTGAACATCACCGTCACTTTCAGCATAATCGGTAACGACGCCAAACAGTTTGATATTGCTTCCTACCCCCTCAATAAGTAGCTGATCACCACGCTGCAGCGTCGCATTGGAATCAAGCTCGGTGTCATCAAAATCTTTCTCGCCCAACGACACTTCCACTTCGCTGTCACTGAACCCAACAGTCGCCGGGGGATTCGTAAAAGGCGTTAATTTGTTAACATTACTGTTGTTGTAGTAACGACTCCAAGAATGAGCATCGGTTGGTAAGTAAGAGCGTTCAAGAACCGTGAGAGATCCTGTATCTACTTGCCGCATGCCGCCGAACAATATCTTCCTCACGACATCGATACGCGACATCGACAGCCAGTTCAGAAAATTACCGCTCCATTCGTCACTAGAGCCATCATTACAATATTTGTCAGTAGAAATGGACTTCGGCTGGAAGCGCGCGTTGTCACCAGTGCTGTAGGAATAACATTTTTGGCTATCAAAATAGCCATAGTAATCAACGGTATGCGTATACGTCAGGTTTGGTTCACCCGAACCGTCCAGGTCGAGGTACTCTGGGTAGGCCTCGAAGTAAAGCTGGTGGTCATTAGACAGTGTCAGCATAACCTGAGGCTCAACGCCCTGAGTCAGAAACAAAGGTATTCGTGAAATATCCGCCGCATGGACGGATTGCAAGGAAAGCACTGAGAGCACAGTAAGTACGGGTAAAATAACAATCTTCAGGACACTTTTCCTAAGCCACGATTGATGCTTCATAGTTTTTAATTTCATTGTGTTTTACCTCTAGCTCGGCAGCCATATTTAGGAAGAAATCCGGTAAATTGTCAAAAAACCAACACTAAATGAGTGAACTCAGGCTCGGCGCTCACCGTGAACGGAACACACTTTTTAAAACAACAACGGCATCCGGGGAGCCACCGACACCACGGGCAGTAATTCGATAAAATGCGACCGGTGGAATGGCAACACCCACTTCCAGAGACGTGCCCGCGGGCTGAAGGCTGGCAATATCCTCAACGAAATACTCGGGCTGGCTGGCCAGCCCATCAAGTGTCCCAGAATATTCAATGGTAGATGCACTTGTTTTCGTGCCGCCACCCCAGTCTGGTCGGTCGTCGGAGTTTACCTCATAAAACCCGTTCTCATTATTGAAGCTAGTTGGCGGGCTGCTCATAATCATGTTTTCCGCGTCTCGAAGAGCTGTTTCAGCCGCCTGCAAAGCCAGTTCGCGGTCGTGAAGATTGGCGGACATTCTTTCCTGCATAATGGTCGTCTGCATGCCAGCTAGGCCCACCAGCGTCATTAGCAGCAACATAACGAGCGAAACGATAAGTGCGCTACCCGTCTGAAACTGCGGCTTTATGGTTACCGGTTTGGTTACTGGCGAGAATGAATCCATAGCGAGATATATCATTCCAACCGATTCCTTATGCTGATAGTGGAAAGCCCAACAAGCCTTGCCCTACGGTCGCTTTGCGTGGTTATCTGAGTACCGATCAGGTTGTATGTGTTTCCAGCAGCCTCATCGGCAATATTGTCATTCGACCGGAAAAGCAAAGCCACCCTGATACTGACAACATTTCCCCAGTTCGTAACGGACGAAGCCGGAACATAACTGTCGGCCGAGGCTCCCCCGCCCGACGCCACTCCATATAGCACTTGCATGCTTTCTACTTCCGAAACAAGCTCAACGGCACCAAAAGGGTCCCCCCCATCCAGACGGTCCCGAAACAACGCCGGAGCTCCATCGGAACCTTCCCCGATGTAGTACGCAGTGCTTACATACTCATAGACGGTCGCGTTGTTATCGTAGGTGTTGCCGAATGCATTCGAGGGACTGATGTTACCCGGCGAACCGCTAGCCCCTTTTGTTAATGCAGTATCGTTCGCATTGTTAGTTTTCTGAAACAGGTCGGCACCGCTGCAGTCCCCCGCAACCACCAGCACAATTCGCCCCGCCTCAATGTTAGAGGGGCCACTTGTATTCAAACTCGCACCGCTATTTGGCGAGTTTGTTAGCGTGGTGTTCGCGCGCTCTCCAGAATTAATAACCAGTACATCTGTACCTGGAACTATGTCGCTAGCGATATCTGTCGGCAGTGAATCACTAGTGCCGTTTGTCCACCCTGAACCGGCAGGCGTAAAAGAGGTGATGGTGAAGGCGTCACCCAATCCAGTATCTGTGGCCTCCCATCCCATTGCGGACACACTGCCAACGTCATAAACATTCTCGCTGTAAGCGGAACTCCCTGTATCAAGATTGTTTACTGGAGACCCGATCAGGCACCCGTAGTGGCCAGCCATTCGGCCCTCATACTGAAGACTTCCAATCGCAAAACGCGCGTTTTCCTGCAGAATGGCAAGCCCGTCTGTCAAACGGTAGGTCTGGTTGGAACCAAGGAATATCTGAGTTACCCCAAGAGTCAGAACAACACCCAACGCCAGGGCAATAATCAACTCAACCAGCGACAGGCCACGCTGCATCTCCATGCAGCTACCAAAACCCTTCGAGTGCTTCATTAAATATCTGCCTCAATCTGAATGGAGCCATCCGACGCCTGACTTGAACGCGCCTGCCAGGTGACCAAGACCGTCATAACACCTCCCGCCGAAACCGAAACCTCGGCATCGCCCCCAGGCAACAAACAAGACACATTATTTCGCCACTCTGCTATATCTTCAACGGAAACCGACGAGTTGGCGACCGCATAAGTGGAGTTACATGCCGGCGGAGCGCCTGCTGACACCTCGTAGGCCGCCAGGCTTGCGCTGTTTGCGCGCGCCCGCTCAATCAAATCCTCCGCAAGAAAAACCGCTTGGGTTCGGCTGAGCGCGCCGGTCGTCATCTGAATGCCGGTGGTCTGAAGCGACGCCATACCCAGCAAACCAATCGCCAGTACAAGCACCGCAATCAACACTTCTATAAGGCCAAAGCCTTTTTGTGTTTCGGAACCGTTATTAAATTGGAAAACTGGACGGGCATAATGATTCATATGCAATTACCCTTTGCTACTTCGGCTCGACCTGACAAATTTACCCTCACATCGCTGCTCCGATCGACTTCTCCTGTGCCACAATCCGCGGGCTGAATGCTCACAATTATTTCCGCGTTCGTTTGCGGCGTTCTTGAGCCGCGTGCAGAAAAAGAAACGCTGTTTGCCGCCGAGGAAATTGCAACGCCATTCTTAGCCTCGAACTCCCTCAACCGATTTGCGTTGTCACAAACTGCTTCAGTGTGTACACACCAACCATTATTGAAGTTACTGGATACGGCTGACAAGGTTACGTCCTCTCCCCGTTTAGCCGCTTCACTTCGCGCAAACTGAATTGCGGACAGCAGGTTATTTGCCTGAGTTGTGGTGCGATTATTTTCAATGACGGTCTTGAACGAGGGAATCGCAATGGTTGCTATGATGCCCAGTACCGCCAATACAATCAGCAACTCGATCAACGTAAAACCCGAATTTCTGCATCGATAAGACATAGTCCACTTCCATTCTGACTTGCATGGAGATTAAACAACGTTCATCTTCTTTACCATAGGCGGCAAGACGAACGGTGCCAATCAAAGGATGACCGGTAGG
>JBDNIR010000436.1:0-2310 GCA_041688195.1 Marinobacter sp. | reverse complement strand
TCTCCGTGAGCCCGTGTGTTCATGATTATCTGCAGAGTCCGGGGCAGGTGCCTCGGGCCAATAACGAATGCAGGGAGAGGTTTATGAAGACGCTGACTCGAATGTTTCTTGCCACTGCGATCACGGTTGCTGCCATGGGTGTTGGCCTGACGCATACTGACGACATGAAAAAAGATGACAGCATGAAGCACGGTGACATGAAGAAAGACGGCATGATGAAAGACGATCATATGGAAAAAGATGGTATGAAAGAAGATACTATGATGAAAGACGATATGGACAAATCATAGGCAGACGTCTGGCGTTGCATGCGTATCACCCGCCCGGTCCTGTGCCGGGCGGGTCTGTTTTGGCCGGAAATGAACCACACGTCCGGAGCGGGGCGCCACTTTTATAATCCGCCTGCCGATGTACCGGGAAAACTGATCTGTATCCGGAGTGATCCCGAAGGCGTTATAAATTCGTAATATCTGACAGATTAATACGTGAACTTTTGCCAGCACACTGGGAACTGTCCACACACCCCGGCTGTCTCTTCAGTCGGGGCGCGTATTTCGCAAACGAGGTGATTAACATGAATCGTCAAATATTCTACGCAGCACTGGTGCTGATTGTCGGGCTTATTGGCTTCAACGCCAGTGCGACCAATGACACGGCTCCCAAAGATTCTCAATATGCACCGGCTGACCCATCCCTTGAAGTGGCCACCTTCGCCGGCGGCTGTTTCTGGTGTGTTGAGTCCGGCTTTGAAAAAATTCCCGGTGTGGTGGAGGCGGTCTCCGGCTACAGCGGTGGCGATGAGAAAAATCCCACCTATCAGCAGGTTTCAAGGGGTGTAACCGGCCACACGGAAGCCGTGCAGGTCTATTATGATCCGGAGGTCATTACTTATGAGGGGCTGTTGCAAGGGCTCTGGCGCATGATGAACCCGACGGACGTCAACGGTCAGTTTGTGGACCGTGGCAAACAGTACCGCCCGGGTATTTTTTACCACAACGCTGAGGAAAAGCGCATCGCCGAGGCGTCTATTAAGGCACTGGAAGACAGCGGCCGTTATGACAATCCGGTGGCGATCGAGGTGACCCCGTTTAAGTCGTTCTATGACGCAGAGGATTACCATCAGGATTACTACAAGAAGAACCCGGTGCGCTACCAGGTGTACACCTTCAATTCCGGCCGCTATCAGTTTATTGATGACGTCTGGGGTGAAGGCCGGGAAATTGACTATGCGGATTACCGCCCGGAAGCGGGTGCTGGCAAAGAGATGGCCGAGCCCGCGGCTTCTGACCGGCAGGCCTATCAGAAGCCCAGCGATGAGGAACTTCGTGAACGGCTGACCGACATTCAGTACAAGGTCACCCAGAAAGACGCCACCGAACGCCCGTTCGATAACGAATACTGGGATGAAAAACGTCCCGGCATCTATGTGGATGTGGTCTCTGGTGAGCCGTTGTTCCTGTCCAGTGACAAGTACAAGTCCGATACCGGATGGCCGAGCTTTATCCGGCCCATCAGCCCGGAACTTGTGGTAGAGAAAGAAGACCGCTCCTGGTTTGGCGTGCGCACCGAGATTCGCAGCGCGCTGGCAGACTCGCACTCAGGCCATGTGTTTACCGATGGTCCGAAGCCCACTGGATTGCGTTACTGCATGAACTCGGCCGCGCTGAAGTTCATTCCGAAAACCGACATGGTCGATGCTGGCTACGGCCAGTACGTTGATCAGGTTAAAGAACCCATCAGCTAACCCAACCCGGTAAACCGCCGAGTTCATGCAGGGACGCCGCGTCGGTCAGCGTGGTAACCCGCTCAAGGTACTGATCCTCTCTTCGCAACAGGTAATTTTTTTCATCGGTACGGGCTTCCAGCAGGGCCGACTCGACACTGCCCACATCCGCCACCACGAGTGAACGCTCGCCGTAGTTGTTAAGGGTGAAAAGCCCAATGGCCCCAATGACCACAGACAGCAGAATCAGCAGGGCAATACCCGCCGCCAACTTGCCGCCGATCGACCAGTTAGAAGACATTTTTGAGAAAGGCATGCTCGGATTCCTGGGTAGGTAAGATGACAGGTGATTGCCATGTGTCTCATATAACCCGGGGGTATCGACCGGAGCGAAAATAAGTTGAGGGTTTTTAGCAAATTGCCTCAGAACATTGAGCTTGGACGAGATTGCTTGCAGAATCAGCGGTCTTGCCTGTATCAATGGTAAGCCCATTCACGTTTAGCCGAGGAATCAATGCCCCTTCGCCGCCAATCCATAAAGCTGGCCGTCGCCTTGCGCAATGCACTTCATATTCTTGCGGCACCGG
>JBDNIR010000435.1:0-10468 GCA_041688195.1 Marinobacter sp. | reverse complement strand
TAATACCAATGTCATTTTTCAGCCGCCAAGGCGACTGGCTAGTATTTACATGGGGCTTGAGATGCTCATCGAAGAACTGATCGATGGTACCGCCATAGCCGAAGAAGTTGGCGAAGTCCGTCAAAGCCACATCGGTGTCTGAGTCCTTGCTGAAAGGGTAGTTGCCAGCGATCGCCTGGCGATAGTCGGAGTACACCATGCTGCGCCAGATCTCGTTGATCTTTCGGGTGACGGAGACCTTCACCTGACGCCTGGAGTCCGAAACGAATCCGCCAAACATGTTTTGGAACAGTTCGGATTCGTTGTCTCCTACGGTGCTGTAGAAGCCTCGCACGGCTTCATCAAACTGAGTTCGGCTGACGGTCGAGAGAGCTTGCGGACGCCCACCGCTCTGTTCTTCGAAATACCAGGCGATAACCTTGGCATCTGCATGCAGGCTGTCAAAGACCTCGTTGCCAATCTGATGCACGGCCTTGAAGCGGCGGTCCACCAGTGTCACCTCCGGCTCACCTTCTTCCGGCATGGCCTGCATCAAACCGCTTAGGGCGCGACTGCGTTGCGCCAGCCGGTTCTTGACTTCATCCCCGGCAGCATCCACGACGGCGACGGCTTGCTCTGGCTTACTCAGTTCGGTATTGATCTTGACGGCTTTCATCAGCCGGCTGATCGGCGCTTCCGGCCCGGCCAGTGCCGTCGCGACACGCATACCTTCCGTTTGGCTGGAAAATGACTTGATACGCAGGTCACTCAGAAAGGTTTCCCAAGCGTACACGTAGTCCCGGAAGTATCGGTCTTCAACCTGGGTGCGGATGGCTTTCTCATCAAGGTTTCGGAAGTCCTGCGACGCCTCGCCGTACACCCAGGAGTCTTCAAGAAGCCGGCTGACGATCTTGTTTTTCTCGGGCTCAAAAATACCCTGATAACCGTTAATGGTGTAGAAGCCCGGGACACCCTCTTTCAGACTCCGACCCGAACGCCGCTCAAACACCTTGTCAGCAACAGACCCCAGCACCATAGGCAACCGGAAGGAAGGCAGCGAAGACAACGAGGCGTCCATCTTGATGCGCTGGTAGGCCCGCTCTGCCAACGGCATCGAGGTAAGTTCTGCCCGGGCACGGGCCACTATGTCATTATCCACCGGGAAGCTGACGCCGAGATCCAGGTAATGCGCGAGATGCGCAAGCAGCGACTCACGACTGGCACGATTGATCTCACCCGGAAGTTGCTGGCTCAGCGTCAGGTTAAACCAGGCATGAACCTGGTCCTTATCGAGGTAGCGGAACTCATTGAGCATCAGATAGGTCTTGAGAGTTTCATAAAGGTATTCAAGATTGGAAAGGTTGCCGTTAATGGCAATTTCCAGAGCCCCTTTCAGGTCATTCCCGAAACGTTTCGCCAACAAGCGCCCGTATGCCGCCTCAGCTTCCTGCCCGACAGTGTCGCCTTGATAAAGCCCAAGCGTAGTGACATCACCCTCCGGCATCGGAGTGCCCTGAACACCCGGCATGCTGGCCGCTGCTGACAGTATTGCGTCCAGTCTCACCCAATCCTGATGGGGCTCAGCCAAATCCTGCTTGAGTTGGGCGACTTCGCCGGCGTAGGCGTAGAGCAACCCGGTATTCCACTGATAACTCATGTACCAGGCAGATCCCAGAGCGACTGTAAACAAGCCCAGACCAGCAAAAGCGGCCCGGCGAACCCAGGTAAACTGCTTTTCTTTGCGGCCATCGGCACTGGCAAGACCACGCTCCGAAAACACAATATTTTCGAACAGCTGGCGCAGGAAAAATCCGTCCTGCGTTACCGGTTTTCTGGCCTGGCTATTGCGCGGTATTTGCAGCTTGAACTGGTCGTCAACGAGGCGCGACACTTTGTCGAAACTGCGGCCGCCCTGCTCCGATGACACCAGATAGACACCTCTCAACAAGGGCACTTCTTCATAGGAAGACGGAAAGAAAACTTCCTTCACCAGATTCCACAACGGTGCCCTCAAAAGCGCCGTCTGTTTGGGGAACTGATAGATTCGGCGGCGAGTTTCAGGGGTCCGTTCCTGCTGCAACCGATGCAACAGAAACTGACTCAGGCGCTCAAGCAGCTGGTCGAATTCCTGATCGAATGACGCGGGCAAGGCCTGGGAATCGGTGACACTGTGCAGGTCAAAAGTCATCCCGAAGACTTCTTCACGCTCCTGCTCGGACAGCATGCCAAAGGTTTCACTGAAACCTTCAAGCAGGTCGAATTTTGTTAACACCACATAAACCGGAAACACCACACCCAGACGATTCTTCAGTTCCTGTACCCGCTGCTTCAGCGCCCTCGCATGAAGCATCTGTTCAGTGGGTGTTTGCTCCAGCAAATCCGCCACACTTATCGACAGGATGACGCCGTTGATCGGCTGTCTTGAGCGATACTTCTTTAAAAGCCCGAGGAACGAATTCCAGCCCCGGGAGTCGCGCTTGTCGGCGCTTTCCTGAGTGGTATAGCGGCCAGCGGTATCAATGATGACGGCGCGGTTGGTGAACCACCAGTCGCAGTATCGGGTGCCGCCCACGCCTTTCACGGAATCAATTCCCATCTCATCCTTGAGAGGAAACTCCAGACCGGAATTAAGCAGCGCAGTGGACTTACCGGAGCCCGGTGCACCAATAATCATGTACCAGGGCAACTCGTAAACCGAGCCAAACCGTCCGGGCTTCCATTTCTTTACCATTGCCAGCGCCTGGCGAAGCCGTTCCCGCTGGGTTTCCACTTCTTCCTTGAGGATGTCGTCTTTTTCGCTGCCAGCCATCATCTCGCTGACAACCATTTCGTTGTCCCTTCGCTGACGTTTTGCCTGCCACAAATAACGAGCCAGCAGTGCCACTACAATCAGCAGAAGAAATATCACCCGAGCGGCCACAGACGCCAGCGGTGTCCAGCCCGCCAGGGCTATTAGCGGGCCGCCAAACCAGACCAACAGCGCCACTGCGATAGCGCCCAACGTGATAAACAGGATTCGGAGCGTAAAAAAACTGCCCATACGGCGCATCCATGCCATGCCACTCATAATGTCTCTCTTACCGCTCAGGGAATTAGTGTAACCTCGACCCGTCGGTTACGGGCCCGATTCGCTACTGTGTTGTTATCAAAGCGAGGTTCGCTCTCACCCCGGCCCTCGGGCCAGAGCCTACCGTTGAAATCGACCGTCAAGGACATCATGTCCGAGACGGCGGTTGCGCGGGCCAGGGATAGATGCCAGTTGGACGGATAGCGGTCAGTCGCAATGGGCTGATTGTCGCTGTGACCGGCCACCATGATGGAGCCGTTGGTCGATTCCAGCGCGCGTGCGATTTTACTCAGCACCGGCTCCATATCTTCCCGGATAGCGGCCGCTCCCGAGGCAAACAGAGCTTCGCTTCCGATCAACAGCTTAACCCGATTGCCGTCCATAACGATTTCGAGTACACCGCGGTCAATTTCGGTCTGAAGGATCTGCCTAAGGTATCTGCCATCTGTCGGCTCCGCTCTCAGCGCGCTATCGGCTAATGGTTCGGGCACTCCCAGGCTGGCAATTTCCTTAAGGACCGGCTCGGAGGCCTTACTGAGATTATGGGCCAGGCCAAGGTAGGCCAACAGCAGCGCAACTCCACAAATGGCAGCCACAACCCAGGCTGGCAGGCTCTGACCGAGAGCGTTGCCTTGCACGATGCGAGATTCCCAGCTACGGTCAAAGGGTGTTGAATAACGTCCACGATCTGCACAAATCTGTTGGTAGAGCTTGTCACGAAGCGCGTCCAGCTGCTCGTGGCCACGATCTTCAACCCGGAACTTACCCTTGAAGCCAAGAGACAGGCACAGGTACTGCAGCGTCAAAAGCTCGGTATTGGGAGTGCGCATCGATTTGTCGACGAGCTCGAAAAAATGGGTGCCCGCCCAGGTCTGCGAATGAAATTCAGACAACAGGGAACTGGCAGACCATTGTCCGGACTGCCCCCACTCACTATTCAGAACAATTTCGTCCAGCAACGCACAGACACAATAGGAAGCGGCTTCCATCGTGTCCGGCATCAGATTGGCGGCTTTCAGGGCCTGGCGATAATCGCGAATCAGGTCCATACACTGGCGTTTCAAACCGCCGATATCCTCCACAGCGGTCGCCTGCCCCAGCCGATCAGCCAATGACAGCAGCCGGGACGCCTGATCACACACCGGCCCCAAATGTGTCACCGGCAAACGGAAACGTTCTTTCGGGCTTTGAGCCATAGCCGGTGCAAATTCTGTACGATCGTCGTCCGCCTGCGCAGGAGCACTTCGGGGCACCGCCTGGCGAGCACCGGGGCGCGGTTTGATAACGGTATTCTCACTCATGGGTACATCCTTGTTAGCCCAAAACTAGGTTCTAATAGCCCACAACTCGATGGCGAGCCCGGGGTAATTACCCGACACGTGCAGCGCCAAACCTCCACTCTGTTTCAGCTGCTGCCAGCGGTCGCCCTGATTATCCAGCAGGAAGTAGTGATAGCCGGCGTGGTAAGGAATTTGTCGGGGAGCAACCGGCAGGGCACTGATAGAGATGCCTGGCAAATGGTTGTTGACCAGATCGCGGATATGCTCAACGGGCCCCAGCTTGATTTGTGCTGGCAGGCGTCTGCGAATGTCTTCGGTAGTCAAATCAGCCTGTACCGCCAACACCAACTGTGAAGACTCCAGCAGTGACTTGTCCGAGAGCGGCGCGACCCGGATACCGAACTGAGCCTCTTCCAGTTTAAGCGCGACTGCGGTCTGCTCAAGCACCGTACTCAGCGACTGGCTCAGTACAGCGGCAAGATCGCCAAAAGTTTCCGTCAACTTGTCATGACGATAAACAGGCAAGGAAGGTGGTCGTTTTTCAGCACGGGTGAAGGTGGCCAGCTCACCGACCAACCCTACCAGCGACTCATAGAAACGCTCAGGGTGAACCTGCGCACTGTCTTTGAAGTGTTCGAGAACAGGCTGCCAACGATTAAGAGTTTGCAGCATCAAGACATCAAACAGCGTTGTTGATTGCTCGGCCCCCTTTTGCATCCGAACCGACAGTGCCTTGGCACGCTGCTTGACCATGGCAAGGGACTCGCTGAGCAGCGAAGCCAGCGGCGACACTTGGCCAATGTCCAGACAAGGAGCAATAAAGGTCCGGTCAAGCCTGACTTCTTTTTCGTTAACTACCTCCACTACACGAGCGACGGGAAGTGCCACATACCCGGCCATATCCTCTCGTCCCAGGCGCAGGGTTGGGCTGAGATAGGCCAGGCCCAACGATTCCTCATCACCGTCGTCTACAGAGTCATCAAGCAATGGCACATTGCGCAATACGAAGCGTGCTACTTGCCCTTCTCCTGCGGCTGCGATATTTACGCCCGCCTGTTTTTCCAGCGGTAGCGCCAAATAGATCAGTTCATCTCTGGCATCGGCTGGCACTGTAAGCGTCAGATCGTCTTTTTGGTCAAAACTGAACGGCATGCCATCCGGAAAAAGGCCACTTGCCCGCACCAGGCTGACCTGCCCGAGACCCAGTGACTGGTCGTCAAGCGCAAGATCCACTACGCCGTAACCATGGGGCGCGAGCCTTGCGTGTCGAAGTCGTGCGATGTGGTAAAGAAATCGATCCTGCTGCTGAAAATGCTGCGGACGAAGCAACATTCCCTCGGACCATGCGACCTTGGCTAATCGTTCCATGAAAAACTTCTCCCTGTTAATCCCTTGACTGTTTGAGCGTAAGCCGGTCGATAGCCACATTGATAGTTTCATAACTCCGGGGCTCTACCTCGGAGACCAGGCGCCATCGCGCATTCTGAATGTCGCGAAAGGCTGCGACGATGCCAACGTATCGTGTGTTGGGATCAAGACTCATTGGGTATTCATAGTCTTTGCCGGGACGAATCACGATTTCATCCACGGAAATCAATTCACCGACCAGCGCACTTTTTGCATTGTCATACAGGTCAAAAAAGTCGCTGTTGTGGAAGGCGTACCATGAGGACAGCTCGTAAACCCGGACAACCAGAGGTGAGGCCCGGCCACTGATATCTGGATTAATACTATTGGTGGGCTGGAACTGAAGTTTCGTCCAGGGATCAACCACAACATTCGCTACCGCACACCCTCCAAGCCAAATCACCAAACTCAGAAGTGCAAAACGCATCCACCTGAACTTCATCCCTGTTACTCCTGTTCGCCGTTACGGACGGCCCTTTCATAGGCCTCGATAAACACATCGCTGCGGAGCATCCGGGCTCCGTCGCCGTATTCTTCACGCAGATGATTGCGGCTCTTCTGCCAGTCGTCGTACATTCTGGCTTTACGGATCACCGGCAATTTGCCAACCCCCGACGGCGCTGGGGCATGTTTCTCCTGCAAGATGTCGCTGATCACCCGCTCAACACCAACCATCAGCGCCCGTTCATGATTCATGATGTCGTCAAAGGCCGCGATGACCGCGTCCTGAGGCCCCAGAAACGAATCCTGACGCCGCACCAAAAGTGCTTCAATGGCATCCTGTGCGGTGGCGGAAAACTTGAGAGGGTTATTTTCACTACGCTGGAACAAGGTCTGCTGAACCCGTAGTTTTTGCTTTTGCTCGGCGCGGGCATGAAGAAGCTCGAGCAACCGGTCAAGCAAAATGCGGGTCAGATCGCCAAGTGCATGCATTTGTTCGGGAGAAACCGACTGCCCGGCCAGCTGCGGCATGCCCAGCCCCTGAAACAGTGCCGCCGGCAGGGCATCCTGGGCAGACCGCGAGGGAGATTCGGGCTCAGCCTTGGACTTCTCTGCCTTACCCCACTCCCACACCGGTGGAATTTCGACATCGGGAATGTCGACGTGGCTGTCGCTGTGGCCCTGATCGCCAAGGCCTGAAGCCAGCACGGGGTTGCCCCCCATACCCTCACTGACCGGCAGATCCCCCAGGCTTGACCTGGAAGGCCCAACAGACTGCGCTGCCGTGGCCGTGGCCGGGCTAAGCGAAGACTGCTCGACTGGCTGTGGTGATGAAACCCTGGCGGACTCAATGGCACGGACGCCGAACTCGTAATCTCCAAACCGAAGCCTGTCACCGTCCCTGAGCGCTGCGCCTTCGCCTTTACCCAATGCCTCTGAGGCATCATTGATAAAAACGCCATTGGTCGAGATGTCCCGGATACGAAACTGGGTGCCGTCAAAGAAAAGTTCAGCGTGCCGGGAGGAAATAACCCGGTCAGGATCTGGCAGACACCAGTCGCATTCCTTCGAGCGCCCAAGCACATACTGCTTGGCAGCGCTGAATTTCAAGCTGGATGTTACCGTTGGCGAGAGCCGTTGGTAGCTTGTGATTGCAAGCTCCAGTTCCATGGCCTTGTCCTTCCTTTGACGTTTTTTCCTGTGTAAAAACATGCTGGTTACGAATATTATGAACTGCTCGCAACAGCCTCACCCTGAACACCGCGTCCGAGCGGTTGGATTCAAGATGACAAAAATGACACGTTGGAAGGATATTTAGTTCACTTGTGGATGTCAACGCACAGGCTTTCAATTTGAGCGTTGACGCCGAAGCGACAAATTTCTACTATAAAATCCTCTTCTGCTCCTACAACAAGGAACGTTTTATGGGCAAACCTGCAGCTATTCTCGGCTCGTACCATACCTGTCCTGGCAAAACCGGCAACACCCCGCACGTCGGTGGCCCTGTTCTCGCGACCTCGCCCAACGTGTCTGTTGGCGGCTTGCCGGTGGCCTGTGTCGGCGACAAACTTGTGTGCGTCGGGCCCCCAGACACCATTGCAGCTGGCTCTGCCACCGTCACCGCGAACGGCAAAGCCATCGCCAGAATCGGCGACAGCACAGCCCACGGTGGAATAATTGTGGCCGGTAACCCAACGGTGCTTGTCGGTGGCTGACCACTAGCAAATTTGCTGCACACGACATGGACAGCATTTAATCAGTTCGCTATTATCTGGCCGTCACGAAGGTTCGGGATCGAACCTGTCCGTTGCAGTAACGGAACGTTTCCTAACGGATGAGGAACCACCATGGAAGGCAAGACGCAAGCTTTTGAAGATCGCACCCAGTCCGGGAAGCGGGTTCTCAAAACCCGTGAAAGCGCCTCCCCCGCCCCTGACGCCAAAAAGCACAAACGCCTTGGTCTGGTACTCAGCCAGCGTTATCGTATCGAGTCCCTGATTGCTTCCGGCGGTATGAGCGATGTCTACAAAGCCGTCGACCTTCACCTTGAGCAAGCGGGCACCAAGGACTGTTTTGTTGCCCTGAAGATTCTCCGCAGCGAGCTTACGCAGGATGCCAATGCACTTAACCTGCTAGCTCGCGAAGCAGCTAAATCCAAGCGCTTGTCTCACCCCAACATCATTCGTGTGCACGATCTCGGCCATGACGGCGACACCTGGTTCATGGTGATGGAGTTACTCGACGGTGAGCCCCTATCCAGAATCATTCAGCGGGTTAAACCCAATGGCCTGAAGTGGAAGGGCGGCAAGGCCGTGCTTGAGCAAGTCGCCTCGGCATTGGCAGCTTCCCACAGGAAAGGCATCGTGCATGCAGACCTCAAACCATCCAACATATTCTTCACCAGGGATGGCGAGATAAAACTGCTGGATTTCGGTGTCGCCCAGGCCCTGAAACCTCACCAGCATGTCGATTTCCTGAATCCTCGCAGCGACGACGAAACCACGGTCTACGGCTACACCCCAGCCTATGCGACCCCGGCATTGATTGATGGCAACGAGCCAACCGTCAATGATGATTTTTATGCCCTCGCCTGTATCAGCTTTGAGCTGTTGTCATCACGTCACCCTTTTGATCGTAAAAAACTGACAGCGGAAGAAAAGACAAGCTACAGAATCACCAAACCTCGCAACATGCCGGCCAAACTCTGGCGCGCGGTTCGCAAACTGCTGAAAAATGATGCAGAGGGTGTGGATCTTCGGGAATTTCAGGCCGCTATGGAACCCACGGCGTGGAGCCAATATCTCTATCCTGTCGGCATCGCTGCGTCTCTGCTCGCCGCCGCTGCACTGTGGTATCAGGGTACCGAACAGATCGCCGCGTCGGAGGCAAAGCTGGCAATCTATCAAGAACGGGCCGAGCAGATTAAGGCACTCAATGACTTGCCGCCAGATCAGCTAGTGACCGCACTCGGTACCCTCGAATCCATGGAGCGCGCTGGCCTGCTCAAATTGCAGCAGGACCGGATTCTGCGCTATTACAAAAACCGAATTGACGACAACTTGCAGGCGCCCGGACGGCCCAACCTGCCCAACGTCCCCGTCGCACTCGCCACACTGGATGAAGCTCTCGCGCTGTACCCCCGTGACCAGCAACTGAACCAACGTTTTGAACGCTTGAACCAGAGGAAATTATCGCTGGAAGCGGCGCTGTCGAATGAACTGAACGGGCGCCTGGAGCAAGGGGGTTACAAAGATCAGGCGTCTTTCTCGGAACTCAAGAGTCTCGCTGAGGACTACCTGTTTCTCAGCGGCACACCGCTGGAACTCTCAGCACCCGCAAGCGACGTCTACCAGCAACGGCTCTCTGAAGCACTGGCCAAAGATGACAATATGGCACTGGGTCGCTTGCTGGCGATGGCCGAAGTGTTCTCTGCAGATACCCCTGAACTTGCAGACAGCCTTGCAGAGGCTCGCCACCTGGAAGGCGCCATCAAAACCTTAAGCGATTACCGATCAGCGATTGCCAACGGTGAGCAGGCTACATTCCCTGTCTCGGCGGCCGAGCAGCTCTACAGCGGGCGCTTCCAGCAATGGCGAGATACCATAGCAACTGCGACAAGCAGCGAGGATCTGGATAGTGTCTACGACGACCTCTCGCGTTATCGTGACCAGCTTTCTTCCGACTATAAGCCGTTTGATAGAATTCAGCAGGCACTGGCCGATGCCTACCTGGCCCAGGCCGACTCGCTGTTGAAACAGAACCGTACCACACAGGCCCAACCCTTACTCAAACGAGCGACCGCCCTGATGCGTAGCGGAAGCAATTCCTGACCGAAGTCTGACCCAACGCCGATAGGCCAGGCTCCATCAGACTGCCCTTTAATTTCGCGAGAAAATAACCAATTTTTCATGCGAATGGAACGATCGGCCAATGACGGCTACCCGCAGTAAATATATAATCTACTGACATTAGATTGATGGAATTCACTAAAAGCCAACAGGGAGCACGCCATGAGTGACCTCAAGACACAGTTTGACGAAGCCGTTAACTACATCCAGACCGCTGAAGGCGACTTCAAGCCGTCCAATGACCAGAAGCTCGAATTCTACGCGCTTTTCAAACAGGCAAACGAGGGTGACGTCAGCGGCAAGCGTCCTGGCATGATGGATTTTGTGGGTCGTGCCAAATACGACGCCTGGGGGAAAGTACAGGGTATGTCGAGCGACGAGGCCATGCAGAAGTACATCGGCCGACTGGAAGAAATGAAGGCGCGCTGAGCTAGCGTTCCAGGTAG
>JBDNIR010000434.1:0-2308 GCA_041688195.1 Marinobacter sp. | reverse complement strand
GCCAGAGATGATCACCAGGCGATGATCGATGCCATTAAGCAGCAAGACCGCCCCAGACTTTACGAACTCTGTCGCGATCACATCCTGCCCTCGAAAGAGATTTACATTGATTTGTATCGGAAACGGTTCAAATGACAGCCAACCAGTGGGTTTGCCAAAGGCTGAAACATCTACCCTGACAAACCCTAAACAAGGAAGAATGCTCGCCTTCTTCTCATACTAAAACGACGTCAAGCGCGTCGTTCCACCTGAATCGGTATCTTGTCGCTATGACTTTCACACCTCGCTTTCTCGATAATTCATACTTTGGACAGTCGCTGGGCAAAATTGTCTGTGTCGGACGGAACTATGCTGAGCATGCGAAAGAACTCGATAATCCGGTGCCCACTGAACCCCTCAGCAGCGCCACACCAGAACAGGCCGAACGTGCCGTTATTGGTCTCGGCCTGGCGCTGGACCTGACCTTGCGTGATGTTCAGTCACAGCTCAAAGGAAAGGGTCATCCGTGGGAAGTTGCCAAAAGTTTCGATGGCGCTTGCCCTCTATCCGCTTTCGTAAAACTGAGCGACGTGCCGGACTGGGGCTCATTGAGCTTCAGCCTGTCGATCAACGATGAACTTCGCCAAGTTGGCAAAACCGCAGACATGTTGTTTTCGGTGCCCCAGCTGTTGGTAGAAATGAGCCGCCACTTCACGCTGGAACCAGGCGACGTGATCCTGACCGGTACTCCGGCGGGCGTTGGTGTTCTGCCCCGTGGTGCGAAGCTTCATTTTAGCCTCGACGACGCCTTCGAAGTCACAACTCAGGTTGCATCGTAAAAGCCGATTAGGCGAATTAAGGTATTGGCTGTTCTTTTCATACTTATCATAAAGGGATACACACTATGACTGTTCAAGACCCATTTCATCTCGCCATACAGGTCCGCGATATTGACGAAGCCCGCCGGTTCTATGGTGACTTTCTGGGCTGCCCTGAAGGCCGCTCATCCGACAGCTGGGTCGATTTCGACCTGTACGGCCATCAGTTTGTCTGCCATCTCAACCCTGCATTAAAAGAGAACCCCGCAGGCAGCCATAAAAACCCGGTGGACGGCCACGGTGTGCCAGTTCCCCATTTTGGGGTGGTGCTGGAAATGGATGCATGGAACAACCTAGCCGCGAAACTTCGCGAACACGGGGTGGCTTTCGAAATTGAGCCTTACATACGCTTCAAAGGTGAGCCGGGTGAGCAAGCCACCCTGTTTTTCTACGATCCGTCCGGCAACGCTCTGGAGTTCAAAGCCTTCAAGGATCGCGAAGCGCAGCTATTCCGGACGAACTGAGTCGTTCAAACGGATATTTTCTGCTGCACTTTCGTCATGCGCAGGTCGTTCTCCCCCTGATGTTATGTTCTTCTCTTCCAACGGGCAGGATTGCGGCTGCCGTGCATCACCGCAACTACAACAATTTTTTCACTTTCAGCCCGGAAATAAATACCAAATGGAAATCGGTGGGTCAGAGCACGCTGAGTCTTTCGATGAACTAGCGGATACAACGACGGTAGCTCAGCAAACCTATCAAGTGTTACCAAAACTTCGTCAAGAAACTCATTGCCCAAGCCATCCGATTGCTTTTCGTACCAACGTGCAGCTTCCTCGATATCCTGTTCCGCTTCAGGTCGTAAATGGACGGAAAGCGTCACAGACGTTTCCGAATATCGTCCAGTGCCACCGTGGCAGGACGACCGGGATTCCCATCTGCTTCATATGCATCAAGCCGTCGATCGAGCTCAACTCTTTGTTCATTTGTAAGGGGCAGCGCTTCCTGATCGGCCGCAATACTGTCCCAAAGCTCTTCGACAAGATGCATACGCTGCTCAATTGAGAGCTGTCTTAATGATGCAAGGTTCATAATCACCTCCTTTGTAACTCTCAGTCTAATCGGACGTTCGCCAGAAAGGAACATAACGGCGAGCGACGCAGGAGCGAGTCCGGCGAAGGCCAAAGGCCGTAACGAATTGATGCACTTTAAACGGTCGCGGCGACTCATATGCCCGGTTATTGAACTCGCTCTATCACTCTGTTTTCATTAGTGAAATTGGTACTTCTTTCACAGACCCAAAAATCATGGTCGTCACGACCAACTTTCCATCTTAAACCTCATCCTCGTCGTCATCCCGCATCCGTGCCTGGCGTTCCAATTCTTCTTCTTTGGCGGCGTCGATTACGGCCATCAGGTCGCCGACGTCGGCGTTGGTGGTGTCGTGCTGGAAGCAGCCGGTGAGTTCACTGTCCGGGTGGAGGTCGCCGGTTTCGTAGAGTGCCCATATT
>JBDNIR010000433.1:0-3822 GCA_041688195.1 Marinobacter sp. | reverse complement strand
TTTGTACCAGCGGTAAGCCGTTCACCAGAATAGTCACATCATAACGGTTGGCATGGCTTCCGGCTTGTTCAAACTGCTTGATCACCTGAACTGTGTTACGGGTGATGTTCTTTTTATCCAACAGATAAATATTTTGAATGCGGCCATCGTCAAACACAAAGTCGTGAATATAGTCATCATGGATTTTGCGGGTTTTATCCAAGATGGTGTCACTAGGCTTGTCCAGATAAGTCTCCACAAAACGCCGCCACTCACCCTCGGCAAACTGCACATGATTCAGCGTTTGCAACTGCTCCCGCACATTGGCCAGCATGGCTTGCGGGTTATTCAAGCCCGGCAGGTACTCATAGCCCTGATTTTGCAAATCCTGAATAAGCTCGCGCTCTAACGCATCTTCGCTCTGGTAGCTTTCGGCCACTTTCCAATCTTTGTTATATTTATCGAGAACGATAAAGTTGTTCGATTCGGCAATGGTTTTGTAGTTGGTCATTGTGCTTCCTGCTTCCTGAAACCATAGGTTTCAATCAAATATTTCACTAAAACATCTAGTTTCTCTTTGTCTTTATCTTCAATATCTGTGACTTCTTCGCCTGCATGGGCAGAGTGGCTGGATAGATTAAGAATTCTATTGGCAAATGGGTCAGGCTTACCTTCGGCTGTTTTCGGCAATAGCGCAGGCCAGTAGTTATAACCCAAAAATGTTGCCATCTTTTCTAGGACGTTCCGGATAAAGCTGAAGTGATACTTTCTTATCTGACCGTCCTTTATAGCAAATTGAAGCTCAGATAAAAGAAACAGATGGTATGAAAATGGTGAGTCAGTTAGTTGATCTAATATCTTAAAAAGGCCATCGGCCTGTTTTTCTAGGCGGTACTTCTTAAACACTTTGTTTGGATTGTAATAGAGCTTGTATGTTTCATCAGGTTGCTTTTCATAAGCTTTATTGCTCAACTCATTACACAGAACATTATAAAATAGTGGACTATGCGTTGTGATGACATATTTAAGATCTGATTTGCTCGACTTGATCAAGCCTGCCAAATCTACCGCCAACTCGATTAGATGACTATCATCCAGCGAGCTCACTGGATCATCAATAAATACGTACTCCAAACCATCAAACTTATCGGTTGGTCGGTTTGTGGTGTCTGTTTCATTTAGTGTGGAAACTACTTGTTCCAGCAGCGTGTAAAAAACGCTCCATACAAAATTACTTTCTTCCCCTTTAGATATTTTTATTATTTCGTATATTCCTTCGACTTTAGCTTCTCCGTCTTCAGAATCTACGCTAGCACTATTTTTTAGAGCAGAAGGCTTTGCTGCTATTTGAAAGGTGATTTCAGAAAAAGCAGGTACAGTGATCTCCACTTCTTTGCCATTATAATCTTTGCTTTTACATTTATACGCTTCATTAAAGTTTGGCGTAATTTTATCATTGGCGTATCGCTGAAAGTTAGTAATGATATTGCCGTCTTCTCCCAAATCTTTTAACAATTCAATGAGCCAGTTGGTAAATGTATTGGGCTGGATTTTAAGCTTAGGCTCAACACCTGCCTCTAAATCGTTATCCCAGTAGAACAAGTCCTCAGTAAAAGCGCTGTAGTAGAGCAATTTATTACGTGCTAATTCAGGCTCATCATCAGCTCCATCTTCTTCAGTATCAACTTGGGGTGTAACCCGCTTCTTGAATTCTCGCGACAATCGAGTTTTCCCCGATCCATTAAAGGCATAGATTAACAGTACCTTTTTACTGGCATCCTCTAGCTCTTTGGCTATGTCCTTTAGCTCCTTACTCATATCAGGCCGCCACCTCTGAATCAGGTTTGGGGAAGCTCAACAGCAGGTCGCGGTAATACTCATATTGCTGTTGGCGCAAGGCAATTTCGCGGGGTAAGCCTTCGGTGATGGAATTGGTTAGGGCATCGAATTTATCGAGGATGGCGACTATACGGGCTTGTTCTTCGAGCGAAGGAACCGGAACAACAATCTTTGAAAAGTCGCTTTTATTGATGAGAGGCATCGTCCCTCCGCCCAACTCTCCCTGTCGACGTAATGTGTCACGCATAGCAGTGAGTACGTGGAACAGGTAGCCGACTTGGACGCTGTCATCGGTCAAAATAATTGCGTTGATTTGTTGATTGGGGATGCAGTCGTTAGCATTGATGACTGTTTTACCCATATCAGCGCCGATACATGTGACTAGCAATGAGCCACTAGGGATCTGGACTTTGGGCATCGACGCAGCCCCTTCCGTTGACAAGCGACGACTTGGACATGTGATGCTACGCATCCCGTTCTTGATATCGCTGGGGGTTACAAAATCAACTTCGTCTCCCCATGCAGACTTGTCTGACGACTTTGGAGTGCGGCCAGTCACGATGCGACCAATCCCCCCCAACGTCTTCCACTCCACTTCCCCTTCTTCAAAACTCAACAACTGGTCGCGATAGTAGTTGTATTGTTTTTTGCGGGCGGTCAGCTCGGCGGTCAGCTCGGCGGTCAGCTCGGTGAAGGTATCCAGAATTTGGACGATTTCGGCTTGGATTTCTAGTGATTTTTTTGGGTTTTCTGGGCATGGGATGGGGATTAATGTCTCTTGCGCTGAAGACCAATGTCGTTTGTAGCTAAATTCCTTTTTGTAAAAATTTTGGAAAGAGTAATAGATGTACTTAGCGTTGGCAGAAATAGAACTAAGGATTTTTAGCCCGTCAGCACCTTGAACAAAAGAAAAATCAACATATTTTATGTGCTCAGAATGATCGCCAAAAATTATGTATTCACCAGTTTCAACAGGAGTTACATCTTCATCGGTATAAGCAGCAATGAACTTTATACCTTGATCGATAATGGGGAGCCTTCCCGTATCACGATAGGCTCCGCTTTTGAGCTTCGAAGGTGCCGTTACAGTTTTAATTTCTGTCCCCAGCGCCTTCCACTTCGCCTCAACCCCATCCAGCAGTTTTTCCATGTAGCTCATATCGCTCATACATCAACCTCAACGTCTTCAATTTCGGCCACAATCCCATCAATATCCTTACGCAGTTGATCGATCTTGGCGACGGCGATTTTTAACTCGGCATTGAGCGTTGTAATGTCGGTCACTTCGCGATTGTCTTTGGCTTCTACATAGCTGCTCACCGACAGGTTGTAGTCGTTAGTAACTTCTTCATAAGGTACCGATCTGGCGAAGTGATCGACATTTGCCTTGCTATCAAATACCGCTATGATTTGCTGGATATGCTCGTCGGTGAGGGTGTTGGTATTGGTGTCTTTTTTAAACAGGGCGCTGGCATCAATAAACTGGATTGTGGTATCGGTTTTATGTTTGGATAAGACCAAAATGGTCACCGCAATGGTGGTGCCAAAAACCAGGTTGGGCGCGAGTGAAATGACCGTTTCTACGTAGTTGTTATCCACCAGATATTGGCGAATTTTCTGCTCAGCGCCGCCACGGTAAAAAATACCGGGGAAGCAGACAATGGCGGCGCGGCCTTTGCTGGATAAATAACTCAGAGCATGTAGCACAAAGGCAAAGTCGGCTTTGGATTTGGGCGCGAGCACACCGGCGGGGGCAAAGCGATCATCGTTAATCAGGGTTGGATCATCACTACCTATCCACTTCACGGAATACGGCGGGTTAGAGACGATGGCATCAAAGGGTTTGTCATCAAGAAAGTGCGGGTCTGTTAAGGTATTTCCCAGCTGCATATTGAACTTGTCGTAGTTGATGTTGTGCAAAAACATGTTCATCCGCGCCAGGTTGTAAGTGGTGTGGTTAATCTCCTGGCCGAAAAAGCCCTCTTCAATAATATGGGCGTCGAA
>JBDNIR010000432.1:0-4977 GCA_041688195.1 Marinobacter sp. | reverse complement strand
TCCCGACGGCGGCATGAAAGTGCTGGATGGTAATCTTGGCAGAGGCGTGATCAAGGTGTCGGCGGTGAAAAAAGAGCACCACAGAGTGGAAGCTCCAGCGGTTATTTTTGATCACCAAAATGACCTGAAGGCAGCCTTTGATGCGGGTGAGCTGGATAAGGATTGCGTGGTTGTAGTGCGATTTCAGGGGCCGAAAGCCAATGGCATGCCGGAGTTGCACAAGTTAACCCCCTATCTGGGCGTGTTGCAGGATCGCGGGTTTCGTGTTGCTTTGGTAACGGATGGCCGTATGTCCGGTGCCTCCGGTAAGGTACCGGCTGCGATTCATGTATATCCGGAAGCCGCCAATGGTGGTCCGCTGTCGAAAATCCGTAATGGGGATATAATCTGTGTCGATGCAGAAGCCGGTAAACTGACCATCGCGCTCACGGATGAGGAACTGGATCAGCGGACGCAGGTCACGGTGGATCTGAGTGCGTCCCATACCGGTTTGGGACGTGAGATGTTTGGATGGATGCGCCGGGCTGCCAGCAACCCGGAGGAGGGCGCAAGCTTTTTCTGGAATCACGACGCATGACAGCAGAAAGCTATGCCCTGAACTATGCTCTGGTAGCAGACATCGGTGGCACCAATGCACGTTTTGCATTGGTTGAAGAGGGCAGCGTGAAGCTCGTGGCCATTGAGGTGCTGCCCTGCGCGGACTACGCCAACCTCGACGACGCCATTGTGGATTATCTTGCCCGTGCCGGTGCCGGTTCCGTCAGCCAGGCATGCTTTGCCGTGGCCTCCCCGGTGCGCGAAGCCCAGGTCAGGATGACCAACAACCATTGGCGGTTCGACATTCATGTCGTCCAGCAACAGTTCGGCTGGCGGACGTTCAAGGTTATCAATGACTTTACCGCTATGGCACTTGGCGTGCCTCATGTCACCAAAGACAAGTTGATTCACGTCTGCGGCGGCCCGGGTAATCCGGAACGTCCGAGGCTGGTGATCGGCCCTGGCACCGGTTTGGGCGTGTCCGGTCTGATGCCGATCCGAAACGGATGGGTACCTCTGATGACCGCGGGAGGCCATGTTGATTTTGCGCCCACGGACGAGACCGAGGCGGCCATTCTGAAGATTCTCCACGCCCGTTTCGGACGGGTATCGGTGGAGCGTATTCTTTGCGGCCAGGGGCTGCTGAACCTTTATCAGGCCCATGCCGAACTCCAGGGTTTGTCGGCGCCTCTGGATACGCCGGATAAAATCACTGCGGCAGCGCTAGAGCGTTCGGATACCCTGGCACACCAGGTGCTGCGCCACTTCTGTACCATTCTCGGTCGGGTGGCGGGAAATGCAGCCCTGACCCTTGGGAGTCTGGGCGGAGTCTACCTGTGTGGTGGCATCCTTCCCCGGTTTATCGATTTTTTTCTTGATAGCCCCTTCCAGAGCGGTTTTGAAGACAAGGGTCGGATGCGACCGCTAATGGAGTTCACGCCGGTCTATCTCGTGACCGAGGCGTATACAGGTTTGCTGGGTGCCGCTGAAGCGCTGGGAAATCCGGAAGTACGATGAGGCACGAATCATAACCATGTGGGGTCACCATGGTTGCGGTAACGACCGTGAAAAGTAAAGTTGAAGCTAATAAGCCAAAGCACAGAGGTAAGACAAGATACCACTATGAGTCAGGCAGACGATTTTACGGAGCTCTTGAAGCAGGCCAGGCAGTGCACACTTTGCCGTGATGTGTTACCCAACCCGCCCCGTCCGGTTATCCAGGCCAACCGTCGCGCGCGTTTGCTGATAGTCGGCCAGGCGCCGGGACGCCGTGTTCACGTTACCGGGCTTGCGTTCAACGATCCCAGTGGTGACCGCCTGAGGAACTGGATGGGTATCGACCGGGAGACTTTTTACGATGAGGAGAACGTGGCCATCGTTCCTATGGGTTTCTGTTACCCGGGTACCGGGAAGTCTGGAGATAACCCACCCAGGCCGGAATGCGCAGCAACCTGGCGACAGGCATTAATGGCAGGGCTCGAAAACATTGAGCTGACCCTCGCTATCGGCCAGTATGCCCAGGCTTGGCACCTTGGGCAGGACAAACGCAAGCGTTCAGTGACGGAAACGGTAGCGGATTGGGAGTCATTCTGGCCCGAGGTGGTTCCACTTCCGCATCCCAGCCCGCGAAATAATCTGTGGCTGCGGCGCAACCCCTGGTTTGAGGAGCAGGTTGTGCCGAGGTTGCAGGCGCGCGTAAAACGTTTACTCACGCCTGGCTGACGCAGGACCTTTCGCGGCTAGCGAACTCTGCCTTCACGCCACGCCTGCAGCAACTCATCATAGGGGATGGTTTGACCGGCGGGTTTCTCGTTATCCAGTTTGGGTCCACAGGTATTAACAGTGAAATGCCGCTGCATGACCGCCATTGCACGATCCTGGCTTTCCGCAAGGCGATCAAGGGCCTGCCTGGGTGTGCGCTTGCCCGTGATGGCGTCAGGCCGACCAGCGTCTTTTTGAGGGAGACCGCCTTGGCCACCGTGAATTGCGCATAAAGCCAGGCGCCATAGTTGAGCCCACTGGATGACAGCCCTCCCGTCCCCTTTCATAATCTGAAAATCCTTAGGCATTGTTGTTGTTCTGGCTTTTGTTACACGAACAATAATCAACAAATATTCTTTTCGTCAACGATCGTAAGTCGGCTCCTGGAGCGTTCAACGCACAGCTTCGGGTCAAAGTTTCGACGCGACCTTGCTGCTTCTGATCATACTCTTGAAATCATAATATTCTGATATTAATGATATTATTCTATGACTTACTACAGGATTTCGGTTCAACGCGGAACTAGTGGGATGGAGAAAAAATAGGCGATTTTGATATAATGCGCTTTGAGTTTGTTTTCGAAAACATTATCAAGCATTTGTTTTATATGCATAATATTTTGAATTTTATGAGTTTATATGCGATATTTGGTTTATTTTTGTAACAGATTTTCGATAAATGTTCGTAAAATACTAAAAAAATATATTCGTAAACTTTCTATTTTTCGAATTTCGAGTTAGATTTGTACTATCTCGACCATCGCATCAACCCATCGCTGGTGCTTCAGGTTCGGGAAACGCGTGAAACACGGTTTCACGCTGTAAACAGCGCAAATAAAAACAGGAAACAATCATGATCGAAAACAAGAAATCACTCAATCACACTACATCTAACCGGCAGGGCCTGCGTAAGGCGCCCCTGGTCTCTGCCATAGCGCTTCTGACCGCGGGCTTTGCTGCGCCCGCAACAGCGGAAATCTTATTTGAATCAGATAGTGGTTGGAAATTCGGGGTAAATGGGCATATCCCGGTTTTTGCCCTGGTCAGTGATAACGATAATCTGGAAGAGGATGCGTTCCGCATCACAACAGGTTTTAACCCGGCCACTGCTCAGTTCAATGTGCATGCTCCGACCCAGAATGGTCTGGACGTTTCAGGCCATATCCAACTGAACAGTCACCTATCCGGCGCGGACGGCGTTCAGAACTCCGGCTTCGGGCGGGTTGATTTCGGCCGTCAGTCCGGTGTGGAGAGCCGGGTTGCGGAAATTGCTGTCAGTGGCGATTTTGGCGCCCTGAATATCGGCAAAGGGTTTGGTATCTATGGCACGCCCGGTATTGGCGATGCCGGTAGTGGCATGGGGGTCGGTTTATTCAATCCGAACCAGGGCGATGCCACCGCGGGCCGGATTGGTAATGGCTATTTTTATGCCAACTTCAACCCACGAGTGATATACACCTCGCCATCCATGGGCGGACTTCAATTCAAAATTGGTCTGTTCCAGCCTGAGAAGCCCAAAGATGGAGATGTAGCTAGGACCGTTATGGACATTGATGGCAATCCGTTAAGCATCACGGAAAGTAATGCGCTTAACGGCGAGGTAGGGACCGACTCGCCCCGAGTGGAAGCGAATGTTGTCTGGTCTGGCGATATCTTGACACTCTGGGCCGGTGGCTTTACCCAGAGAGTGGACGTTGAGAACGCCTCGGTAGATAATTTCACCATGAGTGGTGTCGACTTCGGTGGCGCGGTTGCACTCGGGCGAGCCAATTTGCGAGCCAACTACGGTTTGACAGAGGGTACCGGTAACTTCGTGTTCGGTGGTCATGGTGTTACCGGTGGTGCCCAGGAAGAGGACGCGGACCAATGGTACGTTGAGGGAACTTACGACGTCACCAGTCGCGCCACTCTTGGTGTGAGTTATGGCGAGGGCACCGATGACCTGAGTGACGTGGATACCGACCTGACCATGGTTTTCGCCCGTTACAAGGCCACTGACGCATGGACACTGTTGGCCGAAGTTCAGGACTTCTCTACGGATGTGCAGGACGGCGATTCCAGCGCTGTTATTGTAGGCGCACAGCTTACATTCTGAACAGGAATTGACGCCCTCTGCCCAGAGGGAAGAAAAAAGCCAGGTGCCTTCGGGCATCTGGCTTTTTTTGCAGTTGATCAGCGCTTCCCTGAGTGACAGGCATAAAAAAGCCGGTCGCAAAGCGACCGGCAAACCCCGGATATTGCGAGGTGGTGGAGAGCAGCCAAGCTGCCATGCCTACTACAACAACTCTGTAAACCCAGCCTTGTGAGCGTCTAGCGAGGGTTCTGATCAAGATATTCCTGCAGTGCGTTAACCTGGTCGTCTTTCATACGCAAACCCTGTTTGGTGCGACGCCAGACAATATCCTCTGCACTGATGGCCCATTCGTGCTCTCGCAAGTATTCGACTTCCGCAGCGTAGAGGTTGCCGCCAAACAGTTGCCCCAGCGATTCAACAGACGAACGATCCCTAAGAATTTCATAAGTTCGTGTGCCGTAGGTTCGGGCGTACCGTTTTGCGAGTTTCTCGGGCAGCCAGCGAAATTCGCTGCCAAACTCTGTAACCAGGGCGCTCCAGTCGGTGAAGTCGCCGCCTGGCAGAGGGGCATGTTTGGTCCACTCCGGCCCTGCGTTGGGAAAGAAG
>JBDNIR010000086.1:0-3821 GCA_041688195.1 Marinobacter sp. | reverse complement strand
CGTCTTCGGGTTCCGGAATGATATTCGACAACACCGGCCCCTGATCCGGAACCCACTGTATGTAGCCCATCCGAATATCCACTGCGCCTGCAGTGGCGGGTGTTAACGCCAAGAGGGCGAGTATGAGAATGCTCGCAGCGTAAGAAGTGTAGGACAGTTTTTGCATGGGCAGCCTCGGTGCCGCGAAAATGGATAACTCGCAATTTGCAGTCAGTTTAGAGAAACACCCGTCGCGCTGAAATATTCAGAAAGTAGGAATCGGGCAGTACCAAAGGACTAGTTATCCGCTGACCTGGGGCGACCAGGGACTCAAAGTCTACGACCAAGGAACTACAACGAAGACCCGAAAGTGGCATTCGGAACCTGCTGTCGGGTTCTTAGACTTGATTCATCCGATTATCCGCTTCGTGGAAACATTCTACGAGAACGTGTGTAAACACTATCGAGGTATGTGTATGTCAGTGCATCTTTCAATCAGGTTACTTGTGGCCGCCGCAGTTCTGGGTTGCGCCACGCTTGCGGTCGGCCACGGTAACGTGACGCCGCAAGGGGTGGACACCGGTAACTTGCCGGAGCTGGGTTCCGAGCCGCTGGTTGAAAATCCTTTCCGCGAGGGCGGCACACATGGGGACATGAATGCCCAGGCCATTGCTGTGGGTGAGAGCGGTTATGCGGGCAACTGTGCGGCCTGTCATGGCATTCAGGCAATGTCAGGAGGTCTGACGCCGGATCTGAGAGAGCTGACGGAGTGGGACGACGAGTACTTTATTGGTCGCGTTACCAAGGGCTACAGCAACATGCCATCTTTCACGGGTATTCTGGATCAGAACGCCATGTGGGCGATCAAGACCTATGTTGAGTCACTGCCAAAACCAGAGTAGGTGTTGGGCGTTCGGGCTGCTTTGGTGGTCTCATTACAGTGCACGGATTGAAGGAGGCCAAGTGCAAGTGACTCGCTACCTGATAAGCATACTGCTGGTGTTGTTTTCGACCGTTTCGTCAGGTGCCGAGGGTTTGCTCGACCGCCCCCCGGAGCGGCCTTATGATGTTGTCATAGAATCCGGGTTTCTCAAGGTCGGTACTTATGAAAATTTCCCGCCTTATTCCTATTTGAAGGATGGCGCACCCACCGGTGTAGACATCGATATCGGCCGCAGGATTGCTACAGAGTTGGGAGTGGAATTTCAGGCGCACTGGATTGTGCCGGATGAGAGCCTGTCTGACGATCTGCGTAACAATGTCTGGAAAGGGCACTATCTGGCCAAGCGACGCCTCGCAGACCTCATGATGCGGGTGCCCTACGATAAAAAGTACGCTTACATGCAGGACTCCACCGGCGAATACATGAACGAGCAGGTGGTTTTATTCGGCCCGTATCAGCAGGAGCAGTGGCAGATCGCATACCACCTGGACAAGATTCAGGACGTAACCACCATCGCGCTGTTTCAATACCACCCGATTGGCGTGGAGATAGACACCCTGCCGGATTTCTACTTGAGCTCCACGTTTCAGGGGCGGCTCAGGGACAACGTTAAACACTACACCAATATTCGGGCCGCCTTTGACGCCATGGACACCGGCGAGGTCAGTGCTGTCATGGGCATGCGGGCCGAAGTGGACCTCGAACTTCACAAACGTCAGGACAGTGGTTTTGTTGCGGCGACCAACGGTTTCCCTGCTATTGGTAAACAGGTATGGGATGTCGGTATGGCCGTTAAAAATACCCACCGTCAGCTCGGCTATGCGATCGAAGCTATCGTCGACACTATGGTTCGTGAGGGCGAGATCGAAGCGATTTTTGCCCGTCACGGCCTGCGCTATTCTATGCCCGCCTTCTACGACGAGATTCTCGGTGTGAGCCCGGAGTAGGTCTGATGAAGCGCCTGGTGTATGTAGCGTTGCTGCGGGTTCTGCGTTTCAGGGTCGTACGACCAAGTGATGAGAGAAGTTGGTCGGGGGGGGGTAATTGTTGTGTCCGGCAGCCCGGCCAAGAATGGTAAAAGAAGCGGGAAAGTTCCCGGTTCTCCGCTGAAACTGAAAACAAGAGACTTGGAGAGCGTCATAATGAGATCGAACACGATCGGAAAGCAATTCGCCGCTAGCGCCCTCGCGCTGGCGATTTCGATGGGGGCCCAGGCGGTCACCGACGAAGACATCATGAACGACCAAGACACCGCTGAAGATATTGTCAGCTACGGCATGGGCCAGCAGGGCCAGCGCTTCAGCCCGATCAAAGACCTGAACACCGATAACATCAAGTTCCTGCAACCTGCCTGGGCGTTCTCATTCGGCAGCGAGAAAATGCGTGGCCAGGAATCTCAGCCAATGATCAAAGATGGCGTCATGTATGTGACGGCCTCCTACTCACGGGCTTATGCAGTCGACGCCAAAACCGGCGAAGAGCTCTATAAGTTCAATACCGGCTCGGGCGTTGTGGGCACTCCGGTGACCTGGATGATGGATGGCGAGCAATATGTGTCTGTTGCCTCCGGCTGGGGCGGTGCAGTACCGCTGTGGGGTGGTGACGTGGCCAGAGTGGTCAAGGATTTCAACCAGGGTGGCATGGTCTGGACGTTCAAGCTGCCAAAAGACCGGGTAGCCAGTCGTTAAACCAGAGCAGAAAAACGGGGGTCGCAATGCGGCCCTCACTGCTTTGAGAGCCTGCCATGGGAAGCACGGTATGGACACCTGCCCGGCATTGGCATCTAATACTAAATGAGGTGTTGTACGCACCGAAGGAACTGTTTGAGGACAGGGGTGTCAGGTCTACAGTGAACGGGTGAATGCGCTCAACGCATCGAACAGCATTAATCAGAACAAGAGGAAACCATCATGATCTACGCAAATCCAGGTACCGAAGGCTCAGTTGTCTCCTTCAAATCCAAATATGAAAACTACATCGGCGGCGAATGGGTTGCTCCGGTGAAGGGTCAGTACTTTGATAACGTCACGCCCATTACCGGCGACGTATTCTGCAAGATTCCGCGCTCCAGTGCTGAAGATGTCGAGTTGGCGCTGGATGCCGCGCACAAAGCTGCACCGGCCTGGGGCAAGACCTCAACCACCGAGCGCTCCAATATCCTGCTGAAAATCGCCGACCGCATGGAGCAAAACCTCGAAATGCTGTCGGTGGCGGAAACCTGGGATAATGGCAAGGCTGTTCGTGAAGCCATCAATGCCGACATCCCGCTGGCGGTTGATCACTTCCGCTATTTCGCAGGCTGTATCCGGGCCCAGGAAGACACCTCCAGCGCTATTGACAACAACACCGTGGCCTATCATTACCACGAACCGTTGGGCGTTGTGGGCCAGATCATCCCCTGGAACTTCCCGATCCTGATGGCCGTCTGGAAACTGGCGCCCTGTCTCGCCGCCGGTAACTGCACCGTTATGAAGCCGGCTGAGCAAACACCCGCCAGCATTCTGGTGCTGATGGAGCTGATTGGTGACCTGCTGCCCCCGGGCGTGATTAACATCGTCAACGGTTACGGTGTTGAAGCTGGCCAGGCCCTGGCCACCAATAAACGCATCGCCAAGATAGCCTTTACCGGGTCCACGCCGGTGGGCTCCTACATCATGAAGTGCGCCGCTGAGAACATCATCCCGTCGACTGTGGAGCTGGGCGGCAAGTCCCCCAACATCTACTTCTCTGACGTCATGAAGGCCGAGCCGGAGTTCATCAGCAAATGTGTGGAAGGTCTGGTACTCGCGTTCTTTAACCAGGGTGAAGTGTGCACCTGTCCGTCCCGTGCCCTGGTGCAGGAAGACATGTACGACGAATTCATGGCCATGGTTATCGAACGCACCAAGAGCATCAAGCG
>JBDNIR010000431.1:0-4600 GCA_041688195.1 Marinobacter sp. | reverse complement strand
TGTCCAATGTCAGCGTTTTGATGGCGCCTCTGATAGGTCTCAACGGACGAATCATGGCATTGGTCGCCAATACGGCCTTTACCTTCGGTAGCTGGCTTGCCAGGAGTTAGCCACTGCGGCCCTCGACCATTGGATTGATTACAGGGAAAACGTATGAAAAACCGCGCTGTGGCGGGGTTTTTAGCGCTTCACCCGTTGAGATTAATATAGTCATCTAATGATTTTACTCATGGATGCTCCTATGTCAGCGCCGTCTCTTCTTCACTATTTGTCCATCATTCCCGACTTTCGCCAATCCTGGAAAGTGCAACATCAGCTGTCTGATATTCTATTCCTAGTGGTATGTGCGGTGATTTGTGGCTCTGAAGGATGGGACGAAGTCGAAGATTTTGGCCACTCAAAGCTGGATTTTCTGCGTCGATACGGCAATTTTACAGGTGGTATACCCAGTCACGACAACTTGGCCAGAGTGGGGGGTCCGGCGAAAACAGAAGAAGGCGGCACTGGATGAAAACTATCTTGCCACGATTCTCGCGGTATGAAATGTTTCATGCGTTTTCCCTGTAATCAATCCAATGGTCGAGCGCCGCAGTGGCTAACTCCTGGCAAGCCAGCTACCGAAGGTAAAGGCCGTATTGGCGACCAATGCCATGATTCGTCCGTTGAGACCTATCAGAGGCGCCATCAAAACGCTGACATTGGACAACAGCAGTGAGCTCGTCGATCACCAAAGAATGACCAGGGCGCTCAGCATGACGACCTATTTTTGTGACCCATACTGCTCTGGCTAGCGCGGAACCAATGAGAACATCAATGAGTTGATACGCCAGTACTATTCAAAAGGCACTGACTTCTCGAAGGTCAGTCAGCGAGAGCTCAATCGGGTTGTCGAGGCGCCGAACAATTGTCCCAGAAAACGACTGGGGTATCGAACAACACCGGCAGAGCTATTTTGGAGCAATTATTTTGGCGCGCTCAAAAGAGTGGTGCTACACTTATTACTTGAACACAGAACTATAGTTGAAGGTGTGGCGCTTTTCATAGGCCTTTTATGCCGCAATTGTTTGACTAGAGTCGTCCGAGTTTCACAAAATGATGAGAAATGGGCGGATATTAAACATTTAATGTCAAAATAGCGACTGGATTTTCGATTCTCGTTGTCTATGGCGATACGAACGAAAATCTGAGATTAATCAAATGCTCCTTAATTTTTTATATCCTTACGCATGCAATTACTGAGCAAATACAATGAATGAAAAGCCTTTAGTTACTGTATATCTAACAACATTCAATAGAGAAACACTTTTAAAGCGAGCGGTTAAGTCCGTTATTGATCAGGATTACAGTAATTTGGAGCTTATAATAGTCGATGATTGCTCTTTGGATGGTACAGCACAATATTTAGAAAATCTTTCGAGTAAAAATGAATTTATTAAATATTTAAAGAATGAAGTTAACTCAGGAGCTTGCTTTTCCAGGAATCGTGCAATCGAAATTGCGACGGGTAGTTTTATTACCGGACTAGACGATGATGATTATTTTTGTGCTTCACATATCAGTTCCTTTTTAAATAAGTGGGAACAAAAAGAAAGTAATATTATCGCTTTTTACCCCAATTTCTATCGTGATTTGCAAGGAAAAAAAAAGAGATCCACTCCAAGGCTAAATAAATGTAGGGCACGAGATCTTATATGTTCGAACTGGATTGGAAACCAAATTTTTACTACAACAGAAGTACTTAAAAATATTGGTGGTTTTGATGAGCGTTTTCCAGCTTGGCAAGATTATGAATGTTGGTACAGGTTATTGCATTCTAGTGGCATGATGGCAGAGTGTACGGGTTCATATACGTATGTTCAAGACGCATCACATTCGCATCAACGGATAAGCAGTTCTAGCTCTGAAAAGATTCTTGTTGCTTGGAATATGTTTTCAAAAAAACACAAGCTTTCAAAAAAGGAAAATGAAGTAACTAAGCTAATGCTTGTTTCGTATGGCATGAAAAATGTTCCTTTACGTAATTTATGGTGGAAGTTTCTATCAATGCCAAATTATATAAATATGAGAAACAGTCTTATAATATTTTTAAAAAAAATGAAGTGATTTAAAGTTGGATAAAATAATGCCGTATAGTTCGTTAAGTTTAACAGTTGCCATATCAACAGTTAAATCGAGTCTTCCATTTGTTTTGAAATACCTATACGAAATAGTCGAGTTTACTCCGGGAGATTTTGAGTTCCTTGTTGTGTCGCAGTTTGAATCAAAGAATAGTGTGAACGTTAACCATAAAAGTATCAAAGTTATTCACACGACTGAAAAGGGGCTCTCAAAAAGTAGAAATCTTGCGATCAAATCCTGCACCTCAAAATGGATTTGGTTTCAAGACGGCGATGTTCATCTATTGCTCGATCACCTCCCAGCGCTCGTTAAATTTTTGGCTACTAATAACGATAATTTAGTATTAGCCAAGGTGGCTAGTTCGGAAAACCCTAGGGAGTTTTTCAAAGACTACTCGCGATATAATGTACCCCCTCGGTTTCTGGTATACAGAGTGTCGTCAATAGAGATGATAGCAAAAAGATCGTTTTTGACAGAGAACGAGATTTTTTTTGATGAGAATTTAGGGCTTGGAACATCGCTTCCTTCATGTGAGGAGAATCTTTTTTTCTATGATGTTGTAATTCGAAATAGAGGGTCGTTTGGTATTTTTGATCACCCTATATGCTCGCACACTACTAATATTGAAAGCCGCGATATTAATTATGAAAAGAGATATATGGCGAGAGGCTATTTGTTGGCAAAAATGCCAAGATTTAGCACTTTAGTCGTATTTTCCTGGTGGGCAATTCGCAAAACGAAAGAAGGTTTATCTCGTTATTCGCGAATTAGTCTTATGTTAAAAGGAGTTTCGTTGCTCCAAAAAAAGGCTTCTAATGAGTAATTTTAATATATTCGGTATAAGCTAATATAATGAAAATTATTTATTTACATCAATACTTTAACACCCCCGGTATGTCTGGCGGCACTCGCTCCTACGAGATGGCCCGCCGCATGGTCGCTGCGGGCCACGAAGTCCAAATGATTACCAGTTACCGGGAGCCGGGCGCCAACCGTGGTGGTTGGTTTAAAACCGAGGAAGCCGGCATCCAAGTGCATTGGTACCCTGTGCCATATTCGAACCACATGAGTTTCGCTCAGCGAATTAAAGCTTTCTTTTCATTCGCTCTGGCGGCACGCAAAAAGGCGGTGGAGTTGGATGGCGACATTATTTTTGCTACTAGCACGCCGCTAACAATCGCTTTGCCCGCTGTGCCAGCCTCCCGGAAGAAAAAAATCCCGATGGTTTTCGAGGTTCGGGATTTGTGGCCGGAAATGCCAATTGCAGTGGGCGCGTTGAAAAATCCATTGCTGCGTTTTATGGCCCGGAAACTTGAACGCTGGGCTTACCATAACGCGGAAGCTGTTGTGGCACTTTCACCCGGTATGAAAGACGGTGTCGTTCGTACCGGTTACTCCGCAGAGCGGGTGGCTGTTATTCCGAATAGTAGTGATAACGCTGAGTTTGAACACGATCCTGAAGCGGCTGCTCGTTTTCGTGCTAAGCGCGATTGGTTAGGTGATAGACCGTTGTTGGTATACACCGGAACGTTTGGACCGACCAATGGCGTTGGTTATATGGTCGGCTTGGCTAAGGAACTGAAAGCGTTGAATTCGCCCATTCGGATCTTGCTGGTGGGCGACGGTGCCGAGCAAAAAAAGGTGATCTCGGAGGCTGAAAATGCCGGGGTACTTGACGTAAACCTGTTCGTGGAAGATAAGTTACCAAAACGGGAAATTCCTGCATTGCTAAGTGCAGCGACTATGGCGTCGGCTCTGTTTATAGATTTGCCGGAGATGCGCCCCAACTCTGCTAATAAGTTTTTTGACGCGTTAGCTTCAGGCACGCCGGTAATGCTTAACTATGGTGGCTGGATGCATGAGTTGGTGAAGAAGCATGAATGCGGACTCGCCATGTGGCGTCACCCGGTTGCTGAAGTTGCTGTTGAACTTGATAGAAAAATGCACGATGGGGAGTGGCTAGAGCAAGCGGGCATTGCAGCAAGGGCGCTGGCAGAAAGTTGCTTCGCTCGAGATGATTTAGCGCAGCAGCTGATTTCGGTTTTAGAAGCCGCTGTCGAGGGCTCGCCCGAGAAATCAGAGCGCATAGCGCCCGGTGATTACGCCTTTCACTCTTGATCATGACTAGCTTGGTTCGCAAGGAATACTGTGCTTAAACGACTATCGGATATTGTAGGTGCAGGTCTGGAGTATTGCTTTTGTCCCCCGTAATTTTGCTTGGTTTTTGGTATGCCTTTCATTGATTCAAGGGAACCTGCATGTATGAACCGGCTACACCCCAAAGCTACGAAGTCACCACAATTTGGCTTCACGACACGCAGACCGATAGACACTGGAATGTACTAACCGTTATCGAAGAGTTATACCCTGGCCAACAGCCAGCTCCGCCTTTAGAAGCGTTAGGGCGAGAGGGCAGACGGCATCCGATCAAACAAACAAAACTAAAATCTGGGAAGCTACTTCTCAATGCGTTCAGATTTCG
>JBDNIR010000430.1:0-4948 GCA_041688195.1 Marinobacter sp. | reverse complement strand
TGACGGTTCCGGAAGCGTTAAATCAGGCTGCTTAACAACCGTGGCTTTTCGATAATATAGCCTTGCGCATAGTCCACCCCAAGCAACCTGAGCGCTTCAAGCGCTTCCCGGGTTTCAACCTGAGAGGCAATAACTTCCCGCTTTATATAATGAGCCATATCCACCATGGAGCGAACCATGGCGTGGTCAGTCTCGCTTGTGGCCACCTGTTGTGTAAACGCTCCGTCGAGCTTAATCAGATCCACCGGCAAGCTTCGCATATACTGGTACGATGTCGGCCCGCTGCCAAAGTTTCCAAGGCAGAAGCGGCAGCCCAGCTCACGCATCTCTTCGATGAATTCTGCTACCCCCTGGACATTATTGATGGCCGCAGCCTCGGTAATCTCGAACCAGAGCCGTTCTATGGGCGCGTCTTTCTGACTCAGCTTATCGTAGATGAATTCCAGCAGTGACTCATCGTTCAGGGAATACCCCGACAGGTTAATGCACATGCCCCCCAAGTCTGCAAAATTGGGGGCAGAGTCGCGGAGCCAATCGAGCATATGTCCAACCACCCAACGGTCGACCGCCTGCATCCGGTTATAACGTTCGGCCGTTCTTACAAAATCAGCTGCGGCTATCAGGTTACCAGCTTCATCATACATGCTGATCAGGACTTCGTACTGGGTCGGTAACTGGGTCTCAGAATGCAAAGGAATGATTTTCTGGCAGCGCAGCAACATACGCTCTTCGTCCAGATTGCTGAGGTTCGCCACCTTTGCGGTGATCTGCTCCTGCTGGGCCTGGGCTGTCGCATCCAGGCTGTAAGTGACGGTATGCCGGTTGCCCTTTTTCTTGGCCAGCTTGCAGGCTTCATCCGCTGCCCGCAACCATCGCTCGGCAGTCGCCAATGCTGGCAGCATCGGAGCCAGACCGGCGCTGCCGGAAAGCTGATGCCGCTTGCCCGCGTAGGTCAATTCCATAGCCTCTATCGCCTCAATAGCGCCAGCCGTCAATACCTCTGCCTCTTCCGCAGGCACCAGAAAAGTAAACTCGCTGCCGGTAAGCCTCGCCAACGGCATCCCTTCTCCAATCCGATCCTGCAGAATACCACCAACGGACTTGATAGCGTCGTCGCCAGCAGAATAGCCGGCGGTATCGTTCAGCAGTCGCAGCTGGCGCAAATCCAGCCTCACCAGAACACGCTCATCCTCGTGCCGGGCAAGCTGTTGCTCAAGCATGCGCTCAAATTCCCGTCGTGCCAGTAACCCGGTCAGCTCATCATGGGTGGAGGCCCAGGACAGCTGGTCGTAAACCTTGCGGACCATTCGATCAATACTTTCATCCACCAGCGGCCGCTCATAAAGGCTGTCAGGAACAATCATGCCCTTCTGCATCTGACGCGCCAGGGCGTTGAGCTCCAGCTCCACCACCCGCATACCCTGATGGTTTACGAATACAAAGCGGCTGAAACCCCGCGCTACCCAGACCAGGCGAATATACTGGGGTTCTTCCGGTTTTTCCTGATCTTTCAACCAATCGTCGGTACGCAGTTTCTGAGCCCTGGCGACCCAGCGCTGCAAGCTCTTGTTTTCCCGTTCACGAGCGACCAGCTCTTTCTCATCCAGTGACTTTGCAGCTGGCGCCACCTCGACCATTTCAACCACCGTATCCGGCTTGCGAACCAGGAATTGCTTGAGCTCATCCCGAATCTGTGATGACGGCATGTGATTGCTGGATATGGAGGCCAGACCGTCCTGAATGACCCGCAATAATTCCGGCAGATTAATGGAGGCATCGGGATCTTCGCCAAACGTGATCAATGAATCGACCACCGATAAATAATCCTGCCAAAGCTGACTGTCCGGTTCTTGCCGAATCCAGGTCAGCGAGAGCAGATCCCGCCAGCCACCACCAAGCAAACTCACCAACGCCCGGGGCACTTTACGGCCAGCCAGTCGCTGATCCAGAGCAGCGTTGACGGCGGCCTTGGACTCCGACACTTTCTGCGCGCCCTCAGCAGCGGCAGTCACCCGCTCCACATTACGGCGGTAGACCAGATTCTGTCGATCAATCAGGGTATCGAGCTCTCCAACTGCGCTCTCGAAAACCCGGGTATCCTGCTCAAACTCGGTGGTGATGCGCTGAATCAGTTCGTCAATGCGACGTTGAATGACCGGATTTACTCGACCATCCTTGATCCCCAGTTGCGCCAAACGGTTCATCACACCCCTGACCGGGCTCGACTGATCATCAAAAAATGCCCCATCCCTTAACACCACTTTGAGCACGGGCACCTCCAACTGACGCATCTGCTGCTTGGAGGCTTTGCTCAATTTCGGACTTGCCACTACACTGCTGAAAAACCGGTCGACTATGTCGAGTGTGCCCTGCTGTTCTTCATCCAGTGCGTTGTTACCGGAGGCCTTCACCCGGTCAATAATTCGGTCCTTGAGCGGTGCCGGGTTGGACACGGTTTGAGGACTTTCGACCTGCAGTTGCTGCAGTTCCCGCTGCAACTCACCGGCAGACAACGGCCGGGCCTGGGGTGGAAATGACACCGGATCAACATCACCGCGGCTTAAACGGTTGGCCGTCAGGGTAGATACCAGATTGCGTACCGTGGCGAAAGCGGATTGCGCAGTCTGGGAGTAGCTGCGAAAATCTTTTGATGAGGCACTGGGCTGCCCGAGATCCTCGGTATGCCGGGACCGGATCGCGCCCTCCGGCGGCTGAATCGGGGGCGGCATAGCCGGCTCCGGTCGGGGCGCACGCTCACTGAGGTACTTGCTCAGATCCAGGTCCGGCAGAATCCCCTGTCGAATCAAAACCTGATTGAGGTCATTGTATAGGGGCTCAAGCTCTTGCAAAACGAAGGTTTCAAACACACGCAGACAGACTTTCACTGCGTTTCGGGTCGCTTTGAGGTGCTGTAAACCACGACGAAAGGCTTCGCAGATCAGCGAAGGTCCCAACGGATTCTGGTGCCCGGTGGCGTTATTGACCGAGAGTTTATCCAGCCGCATTTTAAGCTGTAACAAGTCTCCCCGGTATAAGGTGTCAGCCTTGGTCACCATCACCTTGATGGTAAGCCAGTCTTCAAATTCGCTTTTATCCACCAGCGACAACTCGGCGCCCAGCACCCCTTTGTGCTCAGGCTTGAGAGGTGATTCCAGCGCCTGCAGCATCTGGTGCCAAACCGCCCGTTGGCGCACCCCAATCTGGCCAGCCGTATCCATGTAATCATTGGCCTGCTGGTCATTCGAGGCACTCTGGGCCGCTTTTTTCAAGGCGTCGGTCATGCTGATAAAACACGACTCCATCAGTGGCTCGATGTGCTGTACCAGTGTTTTTGCACACTGACGCAGGACAAACTGGACCTTCTCACTAGGCGGCTTCAGTGCCGAACGCTCCTGGCTGCGGCTGGCACCACATTGCTGGAGCATGGCGTCCAGCGCATCCGGATTGGCCCGGGTGAACAGCACTCCCATAGCACCTTCAATATGACGCGCCACACGGACCGTCAGCTCATGACGTTTTTTGCCGTCCACACTGCGGAATCTCACGATCAGCTCGTCGCTGCCGCCTCGAGCCAAACTCTTATCAACCTTTCGAGCTGTTTCCCCTGAATAGCGTATGAACAGACCTTCCGCGCAAAAATCTGCGATCTGGCAAGGCCACGGCTGTTCCAGCTCCAGCACAATCTGGGCGGCGAGTTTAATCGGTTGACGAGGACTGGCTCGACGTTCCTTGGGATCCATTGACGACCTGGTAGTTGGAATAACCGACGATGGCGTTATAACAACACCAGTGACATCGATCTGTAAAAATGTCCAAGAGAGCTATTGCCGACGGTACGTTCATGTCCGCCAGGCGGACTCCTGCTAGTATAACTTGCCTCGACCAGCTTTAAAGACAATCACATGAAACAGCTTAGTCAGATCTATCTTCTTTCGCTACTGATAATCACTGTGTCTGGCTGTTCTACGTTCCTGGCTGTTCTACGTTCAATTACTATTCTCAGGCTATCGGCGGACAATGGTCACTGATGATGGCACGTCAGCAGTACCACAACAGCGACTTCAAAGCTTTCTACCAGGCCGTCATTGCGCTATCGGAACATTCTGATGCTGAGCGCCAGATTGAACTGGCGCGGCTAGCCGAGACGTTTAACGAAGACCTTTGAGTTGCGCTGGGTGTTGTAACTGGCCAGTTTAGGCCCAGGCAGGGATTGCACCTTTGATGGCTCAAAGCCCCGTTCACGGAACCAGTGTTCGGTCTGAGTAGTGAGTACAAACAAATGCGCCAGACCCAGACCCAGGGCCCTGGATTCGATCATTGCCAAGAGGTCATCGCCACGCCCCGCCCGACGGTAGGCAGGATCCACTGCAAAACATGACAGCTCACCCGCAGACTCCTCCGGATAGGCGTACAAGGCCGCACAGCCGACGATCATGCCGTCCCGCTCAGCGACAACAAAGCAGTCAACCTCAGTTTCCAGCAACTCCCGGGAGCGCCTGACCAGAATCCCCTGATCTTCCAGCGGCTGGATCAGCTCGACGATGCCGCCGATGTCCTCCACCTGTGCCCGGCGGACCTGTTCGTAGTTATCGTCACTGACCAGGGTACCGGAACCGTCCCGAGTGAACAGCTCCTCCAGCAAAGCGCCGTCTTCGCCATAGCTGATGATATGAGACCGCCGCACACCTTTGACACAGCCGTCACAGGCGGCTCGCAACAGATCGCTGTCGGCATCGGCCACTTTGAGGGTTGCCAGCCGATCACAGGCCTGGCGCACGGTAAGCTCCCTGACCAAGTCTCCGGCTTCGTCCAGCACGCCTTTGTGTTCGGTGAAGATGATCAGCTTTTCCGCTTGCAATGCAGCGGCAACCTGGCTGCCGACATTTTCGTAGGAGAGGTTGAATGCATCGCCGGTGGGCGAATACCCCAGTGGCGGCAACAGCACAAT
>JBDNIR010000429.1:0-2914 GCA_041688195.1 Marinobacter sp. | reverse complement strand
CCGGGATAAAGCGATTCCAGCGCCTCGACCATACCCAAACCAATAATGTTACGGTACGCATCCCATTCCAGGGCCGGATAACCAAGCTCAGTGGCCGCCTGATGCAGACTGCTGGCGATATGCTCTACCGAATCCACCAGCGTGCCATCCCAATCAAATATTGCGACTTTAATTGTCATAACTGCTTGATTCTCCGTTGTGTGCTTCACTGCCAATATCGCTATTTCGAGCTTTTACGTCCACTCAACAGGGCGAGGAAAGCTGAAAACGCTTCGTCATAGGGCGCCTCCAGATACATCGACTCTCCCGTCACAGGCAGCGCAAACTGCAGCCCGAAAGCATGCAACATAAGCCGTGAGCCTCCGACCCTGCGAAACGCTTTAAGGCTGACATCATCCATATACTTGTCATCGCCCGCAATCGGATGACCAACGAAGGCGCTGTGCACTCGTATCTGGTGGGTGCGCCCGGTGACCGGGGAAGCCTGCACGAGACTGTATCCGCGGAAGGACTCCAATACCCGAAACAGGGTAAGTGAGGCTTTGCCTGCCTCATCAACACGCACACGACGTTCGCCATTTGGGAGCTCGAAACGTAACAGCGGCTCCTCAACCCGCTCGCAAGTCTGGCGCCAGTCTCCGGTTACCAGAGCGTGATAATGTTTCCTTATCCGCTTATCCCGAAGCTCCTGCTGCAGAAAACGCAGGGCCGAGCGCTTCTTGGCGATCATCACAAGGCCGGAGGTGTCCCTGTCGAGTCTATGCACCAGCTCCAAAAACCTGGCCTCGGGCCGTGCAGCCCTCAGCACCTCAATGAGACCAAAACTAAGGCCGCTTCCGCCATGAACCGCAATACCAGAAGGCTTATTTACCACCAGCATCTGATCGTTCTCAAATACAACAGCGGCCTCCATAACTCCCTGAACCCGAATGCCGGGCGCAGGTTTTTGCTCTTTCAGCTTTTGTGTGACCGGAGGAATCCTGACCTGGTCCCCTGCATTCAGCTTTGAGTCGGGGCGGGTACGGCCTTTATTGATTCGCACTTCCCCCTTGCGAATAATTCTGTAAATCAGACTCTTGGGCACGCTTCTCAGCCGCGCCATCAGGAAATTGTCGAGGCGCTGGCCTGCATTATCCGGATCTACGGTCACCAACTGGACCTCGCTGCGATACTCGGCAGGTGCCCCATCTACAGGTGCTTCCGCAGCAACAACCGGTCTGGAGACAGAGCGTTGGCTGGAGCGATGTTTGGGTTGCTTCGGGCCGGATCGTTTGCGCTTGGATTCAGACATAACACCAGGTCGTTGCAGGCGCGCCGACCAACGGGCGCGCGGGATTGATGAGCCAGACAATTACTGTTATATTCCGGCGAGCTTCTCCGTTTGTCTACGGCATGGCCAGACTGCCAACCGCCGGAGCGGATTAAGTATACCGACACTATTAAAGAGATTGAACGCCAGCGTCCCGATAAGTATGGGCGTTGGCGTGTTCAGTGTTCCCGGCGCAAGCCAGCTCACCTGAAACCTGGTGCAGCAGAGGACCCGGGAACAGAGTTTTAAAATAACCGTACGGAAAACCGACGGGCGATATCTCGAAGAATCACTATCAACACGCAGGGCCGGGCCGTCCAGCTTACGAATAAGACGTGAGACCCAGGCGCCAGCGTGAATATGAAATCGGACAACATGCGTCAACAGACAAAGAACTCCAACGACCATCCCCTGCTTCAACGCAGCAGGACAGTCTACGGTATTTTCGGACGAGCGGGTCGCCTTTCCGCCCCCATCTGATGCGTCTGGCCGCCGGCTGAATCGTCGGTGGCACGCAGGTTATACTTCGCAGGTACGCTTCATTCGGTTTTCTGTCTTCATTTAACGACAGGAAACACGACTTTCCATGAAAAGAATGCTAATCAATGCAACTCACCCTGAAGAGTTGCGAGTCGCCCTCGTTGACGGACAACGTCTTTTCGATCTTGATATCGAATCCAGCTCTCGCGAACAGAAAAAATCCAACATATACAAAGGACGCATTACTCGGGTGGAGCCGAGCCTGGAAGCTGCTTTTGTGGATTTCGGCGCTGACCGCCACGGCTTTCTGCCCCTGAAAGAAATTTCGAAAGAATATTTCAAGAAATCCCCCGGCCAGATTGAAGGCAAGGTCAACATCAAGGAAGTGCTCTCCGAGGGCCAGGAAGTCATCATTCAGGTCGATAAAGAAGAACGCGGCAACAAGGGCGCAGCCCTTACCACGTTTATCTCCCTGGCTGGTCGCTACCTGGTTCTGATGCCCAACAACGCCCGGGCCGGTGGCATTTCCCGCCGCATTGAAGGTGAAGAGCGAGCCCAGCTCAAGGAAGCCATGAGTGGCGTTCAGGTTCCCAAGTCCATGGGCATTATCGTCCGGACTGCAGGGATAGGCCGTACCGCCGAAGAGCTGCAATGGGACCTCGATTACCTGGCCCAGTTCTGGGAAGCGATCAGTCAGGCTGCTGGCGAACGCAAGGCACCGTTCCTGATCCACCAGGAAAGCAACGTTATCATCCGGGCTGTGCGGGATTACTTGCGCCAGGACATTGGCGAAGTGCTGATAGATTCTGCGGTTGTCTATGAGGATGTCCTCAGTTTCGTTCGTGCTGTAATGCCCTCGTTCGAAAACAAGATCAAACTGTATCAGGACGAAACCCCTCTGTTCAGCCGCTACCAGATTGAAGGCCAGATCGAGACCGCTTTCCAGCGTGAAGTGAAACTTCCCTCCGGTGGCTCCATCGTAATCGACCCGACAGAAGCTCTGGTCTCAATTGACATCAACTCCTCACGTGCCACAAAAGGTCACGACATTGAGGAGACCGCCCTGCAAACCAACCTCGAAGCGGCTGAAGAGATCGCTCGCCAACTGCGCTTGCGTGACATGGG
>JBDNIR010000428.1:0-2385 GCA_041688195.1 Marinobacter sp. | reverse complement strand
CGGGCTGTTTCTGAATGCCGCAACAGAGCAGCAATTTGCCTCTGTGATCGCCCACGAGCTTGCCCACCTCAGCCAGCGCCATTTTGCACGCCGCATGGAGCAGCAGCAAACCAGTGCGCCACTGACGCTGGCCGGGATGATCGCAGGTATCATCCTGTCGGCGGTCACCCAGTCGGATGTTGGCATTGCAGCGATCGCGGGTACCCAGGCCCTGGCAGTGCAGAACATGTTGCAATACAGCCGTTCGAATGAACAGGAAGCGGACCGCGTCGGGATCGATATCATGGCAAACGCTGGCATGGACCCGAGAGGTATGCCAGCGATGTTTGAAGTAATGATGCGGCAGAACCGGTTGCAGGGAAACCGTTTGCCAGAATATCTCTCAACCCACCCACTGACCCAAAGCCGGGTGTCAGACAGCCGTAGTCGTGCGGAGCAATACCCGGAAGGCGGCTTCACAGACGCGCTCGAATACCACCTGGTTCGAGCCCGCTTGCAGGTCAAGTATGCAAAGTCTCCCGGGTATGCGGTAGACTTGTTTGAAGACTATCTGGCAAACGATAATGCAGACCAGGAAAATGCCGCCCACTATGGTCTGGCAGTCGCCTATCTCGCAGCTGATCGCCCTCAGGATGCCCGCAAGAAGCTCGAAACACTGCTGCAGAAGCAGCCAGGGCGCATTACGTACCTTGTTACCCTGGCCGAAGCATTGCACACCTTGAAGCAGACTGACGAAGCCAGAGCGTTACTGAAAAACGCAGTGCAGCGGAATCCCGGTAACGTTCCGATCATCACCATGCTGGCTGATGTTGAGCGCAGTGCTGGTAACGCGCAGCAGTCGTCCGAGTATCTTAAAACGCTGACACGGGAGTACCCGCAACGGGAAGATCTGTGGCTTCAACTCGCTGACGCTGAAGGTCAGGCCAGGAACATCGTTGGTGTACACCGCGCCCGCGCAGAATATGACCTACTGATGGGGGATCTGGAGTCTGCGCAACGGCAGTTAAGGGAAGCCCAGGAGAAAACGCCTCCTGAAGCTCCACTGAGGCAGATCATCACCGAGCGGCTGTCACAGGTATCCGATGCCATCGCCCGCCAGCGCTGACCCGCTAAAGGCCCCTCACGGGGATCAGGCGTTACCAGCGATTTTGAGGTTTCGATTGGTGGTAAAATCGAGCAGACGACGCAACGGCTTCAACGCTCGCTCACGCAAGTCAGGGTCAATGATAATTTCTTGGCCCCCGTTTTCCAGCACATAAAGCAGATTCTCCAACCCGTTCATCGCCATCCAGGGACAGTGAGCACAGCTGCGGCAGGTCGCTCCATTGCCAGCTGTCGGCGCTTCTATCAAAGTTTTATTCGGCGCCAATTGCTGCATCTTGTAAAAGATTCCGTTGTCCGTCGCTACAATAAAACGTTCGTTGGGAAGCGTTTGAACGGCGTTTATCAGTTGGGATGTAGAACCAACCACGTCGGCCATCTCGACCACCGCATCCGGTGACTCGGGATGTGCCAGGACAGCAGCATCGGGATAAAGGGCTTTCAGGTCTTCCAGGCCACGGGATTTGAACTCTTCATGAACGATACAGGAGCCGTCCCACAACAGCATGTCGGCACCGGTGGTCTTCTGGACATAGTGCCCGAGATGTTTATCCGGCGCCCACAGGACTTTTTCACCACTGGCATCCAGGTATTCTACGATCGCCTGGGCACAACTGGAGGTGACAACCCAGTCCGCTCGCGCTTTCACGGCCGCAGAGGTGTTGGCATAAACCACCACGGTACGATCCGGATGCTGATCACAGAACGCAGCGAATTCGTCCGCCGGGCAGCCAATATCCAGTGAACAGGTTGCCTCCAGTGTTGGCATCAGAACCTGTTTTTCCGGGTTCAGGATTTTTGCTGTTTCGCCCATGAACTTGACGCCGGCGACCACCACTGTCGAGGCTGGATGCTGGTTGCTGAACCGCGCCATTTCCAACGAATCGGCTACGCAACCACCGGTTTCCTCGGCAAGCCGCTGGATGTCCGGGTCCGTGTAATAATGCGCTACCAACACGGCATCGCGATCCTTCAGCGCCTGCTTAATACGAGTTTCCAGCTCGGCCCGCTTGTCTGCATTAAGCGGTTTCGGCTCTGCTTCATGAGCCAGGTGCTCCTGGACCAGAATACGATTATCGAATCGTGTCATTGCATCTCTCGCGGTTGTCATAAAACTGTTTTACGGCTTTACTTTTTACGGCCCTACTATAGTCATAGATTGGGGTCTGGAGGCAAAAAAAAAGAGCCGAAGGCTCTTTTTCCAATACACACCCTGACTTCACGCAAGTTCCAGGCAAGCATCAATTTGGTGGGTCGTGATGGATTCGAACCATCGACCAATTG
>JBDNIR010000427.1:0-3800 GCA_041688195.1 Marinobacter sp. | reverse complement strand
GGAGTATCGGATTTCATTTTTTGATCGTCACAACAACTCATTATTTGCCTCCTTCGCCATTTTTGATCAATCCAGGACTAAGCCCATTCGAGTAACACCGTTACCTTGAATTATGTAGCAACCCGGCCACTTGCGATGAACGATAGCCTTAATGTCGACTTTAAGGTCAAGACTTTTATTGAGTGTGGACTGGGTTCAATCTGGAACCTCGGCAATGGTACGGGTTATAAAATCCACCATGGCCGAGCTATTCCATTCCGTGGCGCCGACCAGGCGGCCGATCTCACGGCCCTCGCGATCAAGGAGCAAAGTCGTTGGGACGCCTTCTATACCGAGGGTTGCAGCAGCTAGTGTGGACGGATCGATATACATGTGAAGATGCTTAATGCTGATTTCCCGGTAGAATTTCTCAACAGCACCGTACCCCGCATGGTCAATCGACAGAGCTACCACCTCGAATTGCTCGCCCCCAAGCTGAGCCTGGAGCGAATTCAGCGTCGGCATTTCTTCACGGCATGGCGCGCACCAGGTAGCCCAAATGTTGAGCAACACCACTTTGCCGTGAAAATCTGCAAGCGTTAAAGCTGCGCCTTTTTCGTCCTCAAAGGTCAGTTCGGGCAGATTCCGAGGTGTTTCCCAGATTAAAAACCCCTGGGAGCCGACCGACGCTGGAACTTCCCCCGCAGTCGAAAACGCGGGGCTAAATGGAATAGCAAAAGCGAGCATCCCCGCCAATATCCATGCTGCAGGTCTACGGTGCTGCCACATTGAAGGTTTCTCCTATTAACATTTGTCAGCCTCCCATACCGGGTCAAAGCCTCCTTGATGCTCACAGAGGGACTACTCGCTCTGCATCAGGCCTTCAATACGCCCATGCAATCGGCTCCAGAACCCATCATCGGCTGCGGCATTGGGGCCTATGGCGATGGCCTTGAGATAGGTCACCAGATGTTCAAGCTGGAATTTCAAGCCGTGAAAGCGGGCACGCATCCGTCCCTCTGGATCGATCACATGAGTGACTACACCATGTACCTGGACTCCGTCACCCGTGTCCGTGAATTGAACGCCGTAAGCTTGGCCAAGCTCCGACGTCAACCCGGGCGGTTCGTCCCTGGCCCGGTAGAGAAAGTGCCAGTTGCCAGGGTTGAGGTCGAAGTTCTCGCCGTAAGCTCGCATGTTTTCCCGGGTCCCGGCGACGTCCTCGCGATCAGTGGCAATGGTGATGAAGATCACGTCATCGCTCAGCCCTTCTTCCTCAACTCCCGTTTGCAACTGCCTGATCAGGTTCATATGCAAAGGACAGGCCTCAGTACAGCGCGTATAGAGAAAATTGAGCACAACAGTTTTGCCTTTTAAAACGGCCAGGGAGAGGGTATTACCTTCGCTGTTGGTCAGGTCAAATTGTGGGGCCGGCAGGTCGACAAACTGGGCATATCGTTCTTTTTTATTTAACGACGCTTCGACATCCTCAATGGAGTGGGCCTGGGTCTTGAGGCTCCCCAAGGCAACCACGGAAATCAGCATTACTCTGAATAAGCTGTTCACAGTTGTTCTCCGTTTGATTCCTTTTCTGAAGGAAATCCTGAGGTCATGGTGTATCGGTACCGTCCAGATCCAGGGTAAGGGGCAGATCAGATGGTGCCAGGCAAACGCCGTCCTCACTGCAAGCCTGTACCCGCACCTTCACGTCGAGCTTACCCGCTTCCTGCAACATGGCTGTTTGCTTTTCGTCGGGAAGTAGCCGAATACTGGCGCCGTCGTCGTATACCTCGAGAGCGGTATCATCAAGAGTAATGTCACTGACCCGGCCACGTGGATACTGAGTCGTAATTTCAAACGACTGGCCGTTGACTGAGGAACTGGCGGCGGTGGGAATAAGGAACTCCATGGATGCCGGGTTGGCGTTCACGTGCCAGCCCGGTTCAATGTCCAGTGTCAAAACGATTTCGCCCGTATCCCCTACCGGTGCTTTGTTGCCTCCAGCAACTTTCAGGCGCACCTTGTCGGAAGAATCCGCCAGCCCCGATCGAGCACTGGGGGCTGAGGCGCCAGCACCGCCTTCCTCCTGAGTGGGACTGGCAGTGCCAAGGGGGTTGCGATTCACTAACATGAACGCCGCCGCTGCGACGATGAGCAGAATCGCAAGGCCGGTCAGCAATACTTTGTGTCGAATCACCATGACTCGCCTCCAATGTCTAACGTTGTGGGTTGTGGGTGCGGTTGATCGCCCTGACCAGACTGTCGGTCTCAAAGAGGCCCGTGAAACGGGCAATAACCTGGCCGTCACCATCAATGACAGCTGCAAAAGGTAAAGCCTGCCCACCCAATTCGGTTAGCAGAGCGTCCTTTTCGGGGTCACTTGCGGTCACATCAACCTGGATGGGGACCATGTTGATCCGCCGCACAGCTTCCGCCACAGCGGGCTCCTGATACACCGTACGCTCCAGTACTTTGCAGTTAATGCACCAGTCCGCGGTGAACTCCAGCAATTGGGGCGCCCCCCGATTTTTGGTCTCCGCAAGGAGCTCCGAGGAGTATGGCTGCCAGGCAAGCCCGCCCTCACCGTTACCCGCTGGGGATGCAAATACCATTACCACCGCAAGGGCAAGGCCTGTCGCTGTTGCGGCAATCACACGCACGGCGCCATTACCCTGGATGAAGCGACGAATGCCCCAAAACAGGACCAGTGCCAGCCAGGACCCCCATAGCCAGGGGTAGACCGCTTGTGGGACCAGGCTCGCGCTGAAAAAGACGGCAGCGGCCAACAAAACCAACGCGAGCACCTCGCGAATGGCCAGGGTCCAGGGGCCCGCCTTGGGCAATCGACTCAGCCACTCGGGCTTGAGCATCAGCACAGCGTAGGGCAGGGACAGCCCCAGCCCGATACTGCCGAATATCCCCATGATCACCGGCGCCGGCTGGGTTACGGCAAAGGCCAGAACTCCGCCCAGGAAAGGCCCGGCGCAGGGTGCGGCCAAAACGGCGCTCAACAGCCCCGATACGAATGCCTCAAAGTAACGCCGGCCATGCGCCGAGGCGGCAAACGCCGGGATCGGGATGGGCAGATCCAACCAGGTGGCCACCGCAAACCCGACCATCAACGCAACCAGGACGGCGACGAATACTGTCGACTGGAAAAGCGTGCCCCAATTCCACTGTAGCAGCGCGGTCAGGCCGCCCAGCGTCAGGAAAAAGGTCAGTGTTCCGGCCGTGAACGCCAGTGCAGCCAGCTGCCGATGTGACCGCTGACTGCCAGCCTCCCGAAGGATGGTCCGGACCTTGATGGGAATCGCGGGTAGAACGCAGGGCGTCAGGTTGAGCAGCAAACCTGCCACCACCGCCATCATGAACTGGCCAGCGATGAGTAAATAGGGAAGCTCATCCATTATTCAGCGATTCCCAGCAACCTTCCCAGCGCTTCTTGATCGGGCACGCCGGTCTGGCCTCGCCATTGGCCGCTCGTGTCTTTGAACAGCAGCCCTGGCGTTCCGCTGAAACCCAAGTCGGCCATCCACTGGCTGTGTTTCTGGAGCGCCTCGTCAAGGTTCGCCGGTATGGGGGTGAGTTCGGAAATTCCGTTCCCGTTACCGTTGTTTCCAAGATTCTCCTCGAACGTCTGGAGCGCCCCGGCCCGGTCATCTGCATTCATGATTGCAGCAGAGAAGCCCGAGCTGGACGGCTTGAGAAACCCAACCATGACCCAGTGCAATCTTACTTTCCTGTCCGCCACCCAACTCCGGGTCTGCTTCCAGAATTTGTGACAGAAAATGCAATTGGGATCAGCGAATACATAGACCTCG
>JBDNIR010000085.1:0-5351 GCA_041688195.1 Marinobacter sp. | reverse complement strand
CTGCTTTTCGTAGAGGAAGGACAGCACGGCCTGACGGCAGTGAACGTAGCCGGGGTTGTCCGCCAAAGTGACCCGATTACGGGGCCGGGGCAGGTCAATGGTCAGTTCTTCGCCGATGTTGGCGGCAGGACCGTTGGTCATCATGATAATGCGATCTGACAACAGCACGGCTTCGTCCACGTCGTGGGTGATCATGATCACCGTGCTGTTCAAATCCTGCTGTATCTCCATCAAAGCGTCTTGCAGGTGGGCGCGAGTCAGGGCATCAAGGGCGCCGAAAGGTTCATCCATCAGCAACACGCTGGGTTTCATCGCCAGGGCCCGGGCAATGCCCACACGCTGGGCCATACCACCGGAAATTTCCCCGGGGCGCTTGTTGGCGGCGTGTTCCATGTTTACCAGTGCCAGGTTGTGCATGATCCAGTCCCGGCGCTCGCGTCGGCTCATGGTTTTACGGAATACCTGCTGGACCGCGAGTTGTACGTTTTCGTAAACCGTTAGCCAGGGCATCAGGGCGTGATTCTGGAACACCACCGCGCGCTCCGGCCCCGGTGTATTGACTTCGTGGCCATCAAGTACACAGCCGCCTCGGCTCGCTTGCAGCAGCCCCGCCACAATATTCAGCACCGTTGATTTACCGCAGCCGGAGTGGCCGATCAGCGAGACAAACTCGCCCTTCGTGATCTTGAGGTTAATGTCGTCGAGGGCGATAAACGGTCCATCGGGTGTGTCGAAGGCCATCTGTACGCCGGTCAGTTCGAGGTGAGATTTACTCATGTTGCTCTCCTTTTCACTCGCTATTCGTTCCAGGCTATTTTTTTCTGTATCAGTAGCATGATTCGATCCAGCACAAAGCCGATGAAGCCGATGGCCAGTACAGCGACCATAATGCGACTCAGGGACTGGCTGCTGCCGTTCTGGAACTCGTCCCAGACAAACTTGCCCAGACCCGGGTTCTGAGCCAGCATTTCGGCGGCGATCAGTACCATCCAGGCGATACCCAGTGAGACCCGCAGGCCGGTGAAAATCATCGGCACCGCTGACGGCAGCACGACCTTTCGGGTGTGGGACCAGAATGACAGTCGCAGCACTTTCGAGACATTCAGCAAGTCCGGGTCGACAGCCGCCACCCCGACACTGGTGTTGATCAGCGTCGGCCACAGGCTGCACAGGGTGACAGTGATCATCGAGGTGATGAACGCCTTCTCGAACATCGGGTCATCGCTGACATAAGTTGCCGATACCACCATCGTCACCAGCGGCAGCCAGGCCAGGGGTGAGACCGGTTTGAAAATCTGGATCAACGGGTTTACCGCCGCCGCAAAATAGCGGTTCAGGCCGATCATGATGCCCGCCGGCACCGCAATGAGGCTGGCCAGCGCGAAGCCTGACAGCACCGTCAACAGGCTGGTGCCGATCTGGCTGAAGAAGGTTGGCGCGCCGGGGTAGTCCCTTATACGGACGTCTGCGTCCGGGTTGTCCGCCAGAATGCCGGCATTGCGCTCTTGCTGCATGGTTACAAACTTGTCGGCCCGGTCCTGTTCTGACTGATGCTCCTGCCACAGTTGCCCGGCCTGTTCCCAGACATCGGTCGGCCCCGGGAACTCGCCCAGAGACGTATTCACCTGTGGGGCCATCAGGTGCCAGAACACCAGAAAGACAGTCATCCCGATGATCGGAAGCAGCAGGTTCCTGGCAGCTTCCCCGAGTGCTTTTGGCGACAGTTTTTCACCCAGGGCGTGCACCATAGAAGCGACCGCGGACAGCTTGCCGGGTTCGGAATTGGTTAGCGTGGTCATGAGGGTTCTCCTGGCAGATTAAGGATCACGGCGTATCCTGGCCCTTGAGCCCGATTTTGAAACTGTCGATGTAGGCATTGGGGGTCCGGGGTGTGAACGGCACACCGTCAATCAGTTCGCCTTGCTCGGGCCGGACAAAGTTTTCGGCACCGATCTCTGGGAAATCACTTGCATCAAGCAGGCCATCATCGATCAGCGACTGGGCCGCCTGCTCATAGATGTCAGTGCGATAGACCTGGGCGGCGGTTTTCATGTACCAGTCATCGGATCTGGCGTCCGGGATCTGTCCCCAGCGCCGCATTTGCGACAGGTACCAGATGGCATCAGACGGGTACGGGTAGGTGGCGTAGTAGCGAAAGAAGACGTTGAAGTCCGGTACCGAGCGCACGTCGCCTTTCTCATACTCGAAGGTGCCAGTCATGGAGTTGGCGATAACCTTCTCGTCAGCGCCAACGTAGTTGGAGCGGGCCAGGATCTTGACCGCTTCTTCCCGGTTGGCGTTATCGTTCTCATCCAGCCAGTGGGCAGCGCGGATCATCGCCCGCAGCAGCCTCAGGTGAGTGTTGGGGTTTTCCTCGGCCCAGGCTTCAGAGACACCGAACACTTTTTCAGGGTTGTTGGGCCAGATTTCGTAATCGGTAATCACCGGCACGCCGATGCCCTGAAACACTGCCTGCTGGTTCCAGGGTTCACCGACGCAATAGCCCTGGATAGTGTCGGCTTCCAGCGTTGCAGGCATTTGTGGAGGTGGCGTCACAGAGAGGTGGACATCCGCTTGCAGGGTACCGCTGGTGTCGCCGCTCTGAGGGGCGTAGTAGCCGGGGTTGAGGCCGCCCGCTGCCAGCCAGTAACGCAGTTCGTAATTGTGGGTGGACACCGGGAATACCATGCCCATGCGAAAGCGTTCGCCTTTGTCCTTATAGGCTTCCACCACTGGTTTCAGTGCGGCGGCGCTGATCGGGTGCTCAGGCTTGCCATCGTCCCGCATTTTCAGGTGAGGCTTCATGCCGTCCCAGACGTCGTTGGAAACGGTGATACCGTTGCCGTTCAGATCCATGCTGAAGGCGGTAATGATATTGGCCTGGGTGCCATAGCCGATGGTAGCGCCCAGCGGCTGTCCCGCGAGCATGTGGGCGCCGTCCAGTTCGCCCGTAATAACGCGGTCTAGCAGAACTTTCCAGTTGGCCTGTGCTTCGAGTTCGACAAACAGCCCTTCATCAATAAAGAAGCCCTGTTCCCAGGCGACGGCGAGCGGCGCCATGTCCGTGAGCTTGATAAAGCCCAGTCGCAAGTCAGGTTTCTCAGCCGGTCCAATTTCGGCTGATGCCAGATTACTGAGACTCGTTAAAAGCAATATTACGGCTGCAAGTTGTCTAGGTTTCATGTCAAATCTCCCTGGGGTATACCCACCAAAAAAACGCCCACTCCCCCGGGTGAAGGAGTAGGCGCCAATGCCTGCAGATGGTTGAGGTCTGCTCTGTTTGAATGAGCAGGGTAAGTCTGGTGAACCCTGCCCGATAAAAATGTCTGTTACCGGAGGATAGGCAGGTTCTGTGCCAGAATAAAAATATATTTAAAAACATAGGGATGTAAATATAACGTTAAAAAAAGTGAAGTTGTCTGAACCGGAATAGTCCATTTTATTTCGAATTGCACCGCCACAGCGCATGTCAAAGAGGTTGCGTTGAGGGACGCCGGTCATCGTCACATTCACTATGTTGTCCGTGCTGTTTATCAGTGCTGAGGGACGTGCTGTCGAGGGGCGAAGATGAGTAAAATGCCCTGTTTTGGTACGTGAAGCCTCGGTGCCTGTGAAGATCATCGCTTTTAAGATCAGTCAATTGCCGGCTTCGTAAAGTTGGCCTTCTTATTGCTCCGTTCTGATCAGATTGAGTAGACAATCGCTTTGGGAATGGTGCCCGGTTGAACTTTCCCGAGAGTTTTGGTTTCGCTTGAAGCCGCTCCGGGAAAGTTCGCCGGGCTTTTTTTGGCCCGTTGGCGGGAAAACATTGCCAGGCATCAGAACGGAGGTTTCGTGACCGAAGCAGCAGCATCCCCTATTTCAACCACTTGCCCCTACTGTGGCGTAGGCTGCGGTGTTGTCGCTGCGGATGGCGTCGTGGGGCTGGTCAGCGGGGATAAGGACCACCCTGCCAACCGTGGCCGCCTGTGTGTGAAAGGCTCAAGCCTCGGTGAAACCCTGGGCAGTCATGGCCGGTTACTGAAAGCCCGGATTCATGGCCGCGAACATGATCTGTCCGCTGCGCTGGATGCTACCGCAGCAGCGATTCGGGATTCTGTAGAGGCGTATGGACCTTCGTCCGTGGCATTTTATCTGTCCGGTCAGTTGCTGACAGAAGACTATTATGTCGCCAACAAGCTCGCGAAAGGCTTTGTCAAAACCCCTAATGTGGATACCAACTCCCGGCTTTGCATGTCCTCCGCAGTGGCGGCCCACAAACGGGCATTTGGTGCCGACGCGATGCCGGCCTGCTATGAGGATCTGGAACTGGCGGATTTGCTGGTATTGAGCGGCAGCAATACTGCCTGGAATCACCCGATTCTGTATCAACGCATGAAGGCTGCAGCCCGGGAAGGTCGGCGGGTGGTGGTAATTGACCCCCGGGCCACCGCCACCACCGAACTGGCAGACCTGCATCTGAAACTGAAGCCGGGCACCGATACGGTGTTGTTCAACGGCTTGCTGGTCTGGCTGGCAGACCACCAGGGTCTGGACACGGATTATATTCATGACCATTGCGGCGGTTTTGATGAAACCCTGATCCGGGCCCGGGAAGCCGCTCCAGACAGCGCCTCGGTGGCAATGCAGTGTGATCTCGCCCGGGCCGATGTGGAAAGCTTCTATCAATGGTTCACCGAGACTCCGAAAACCGTCACGGGTTTCTCACAAGGGGTCAATCAGTCGGTTGCTGGCACCGATAAGGCCAACACCATTATCAACTGTCATCTGGCGACCGGCCGCGTCGGCCAACCCGGTGCCAGTCCGTTTTCAATTACCGGTCAACCCAACGCCATGGGCGGTCGTGAAGTCGGGGGGCTGGCTAATACCCTGGCTGCTCACATGGATTACGACACTCCCGGCGCCAAAGCCCGGGTGGCCGGGTTCTGGCAGAGTGACGGCGTTGTTGACGGCCCGGGCCTGAAAGCGGTGGATATGTTTGATGCAATTCACCGGGGTGATATCCGGGTGGTATGGATCATGGCCACCAACCCGGCGGTCAGCCTGCCGGACACCGATCAGGTGCGGGAAGCACTGGCGCGTTGTCCGACGGTTATCGTCTCTGATTGTGTGGCCGATACCGACACTGCCGCTTTCGCTGATATTCTGTTGCCCGCTGCTGGTTGGGGCGAAAAAGACGGCACCGTGACCAATTCCGAACGCTGTATATCCCGCCAACGAGCGTTTCTGCCTCTGACCGGAGATGCCCGACCGGACTGGTGGCTGATGAGCGAAGTGGCCCGGCGATTGGGTTACGGCGAGGCGTTTGGATATAAAACAGCAGCGGCAGTATTTCGGGAGCACGCCGCGCT
>JBDNIR010000426.1:0-3155 GCA_041688195.1 Marinobacter sp. | reverse complement strand
CGTCCAAACTTGAACATATTATTGTTGGGAAGCGTTTTGCCAATGTGATGGTTGCTTGCATCCTCGGCTTCGTGCTGTTCAAGCGGTTTTATAGGGATCTTGGTGACTTATTTTTTATCATCGCGTTTATCGGAACGGTAGTCTCAATATTTTATAATTTTGAGAAAATCAAGAAAGATCCCATTTTTATCGCTTTCTTTATTTCTTTAGCAATTCCGACGCTGAGCTGGATCAACAGCATCCTTGCCATTCCAGAGCTTGCAATGCGCACGCCCTCGCCCTTTTTCTTCTATAGCTTTTTTATATTTTGGTTTATCGCCTACTGGACACGGGGTAATACGAATATAATATGCGGCATTCTTATTGCCTATTGCATAGGCACATTAGGTGTTTTCATCAGCAATTCCAACGATTTCCTGGCCGAAATCAGTGCTGGCATTCATGGCTCCCGCATCGACTTCAACGTCGTGAACGCACAACATACGTCGCTGTTTGCCGGCTTTGGTCTAATCGCCTCGATTTTCTTACTGCTTGTAAAGACCGACGCAAATAAGCAGCTAAAAATAATTAAGATATTTATATCTCTAAGTCTGCTTAGCTTCTTTCTATTAATAACGATCATCACTCAATCCCGCCAGGTTTGGCTATCGCTGCTTTTGTGTTTCCTAATGGCCCCACTCACACTCAGGCTACTACCTCACTCACGCATTTCCACCAAAACGATGGCAATTTACTACGCGGTGCTGGCATTGCTTTTGGTGGCGCTATCTACGACAGACATCGTATCCCATAGGATTGAGGCTGAGACCAGCAGCTTAAAGAACATAGCCACACTGGATCTCGACGCCATTCCTGAAAGTGGTAGCGTAGGCCTGCGAATCCATTTTTGGCTGGAAGCCTGGGAGTGGTTTAAAAAGCGGCCATTGCTGGGCAGTGGCGAAAATGCGAGAGCGTTGGTTATCTCGGAGTCTGAAAGCTTTTCCCAACATATAAAATCGAACTTCAACCATCTCCACAACTCACATGTAGAGAGCTTGGTAAGCTTTGGACTGGTGGGAATTATATTTCTGTATTTCTTGATTTTTTTGCCTACCGCCAAGATTCTCAGGAGTCCCAAGCACGTTACAGGTAATACTTGGCGGGTTTTCGCGACAACGGTTACGATATTTTGGCTTACCGTCAACTGCTTTGAATCGTTCTTCTTTGCCTGGAACGGGATCTACGTATTTTCGGTATTCTTTGGCATTATTTATAGCTTCCAGTTCAAAGAATGCCGCTCGGCCAATAGTCCAGAGCAAACACAGAAAGTCATTGAAATACACTCACGCTAAATCATTCAAAAAGACAGCGCGCGCTCACAAACGCCCTCGAAAGAAATATTTCTGCCATGTATAAAAACGCCCCCAAAACCCCAAATGCTTAGACTTCAGGAACACAATCCCTGGCGAACGCTCCCAACTATGCTGAAACCAATGAACAAGATAGCTATCCTTGGACGTTACAAAACTCATGGGTTCCTGCTGATAATTATAAAAATATTCGACTGGATAGAGACCGCAGTCTTCAGCCTTCCGGTAATCTTCATTGATCACAAGGTGCGTAAGTATTTGAGGCCCAATGTATAAAGGCGTGTTCCATATCTCTTTTTGATAAAAATCAATAAGGGTAGCTAATATCATGGAATTCTTCTCAGCATAAATAGAAGCCGTACCCAGAAACTCTCCGTTTTCGTAGCCAACAGAAAAAGACGTATTTTCAAAAAGGGGAAATGGGTCTTTCCGAATGGTGACGTCCGTATCCAGATAAAGCCCACCTTCACTTTGAAGAACCTTTAATCTTAAATAATCGGATACAAACGCATACAACTTTCTTTTGTAACACGCCTTAGCAAAAGCGCACGAATCGATCCACTTATTTACGCTTTCATCGGCTTCGGTCCAAAGCCTGTAGTCATACCCTTGCTTAGACCAATCATCAATACAGGCGTGAGCCAACGGGGGCATTCGATCGCCCAACCAAATAGCATGGATTTTTTTATTCATAACCAAAACACCCTATCGCTCTGAGGTAGGCGTATTTAATTAAATTTCCGGTTATAAAAATACCTTCGGAGTCGCTCACTAAGAGTAAATGACTCCCTGAACAGGGTTACCAGAAGTGAGCGCCGAGCGGTTTTTTTCTCATACCCGATCATTGACTCAAAATGACGATCGTTAAAAACGAACGCAGGTTCCAACCCGCAGCACAATACGCCGTTGCTCCAGTAACGATCCATGTAGATGTCGACCGGCAAAAAAACGGGTTGTGAATGAGCGAGAAATCGTTCGGCACCCCCAGGCGTCAAATAGTACCCCATGGTACTCATGGGGCCCTTGGTGTATCTCAGCAACTTAAATTTGCCACATTGAGCGTATTGAAAGGCTTTGTGATTTCGAGTCTTATTGTCAAAAAGCCGAATGCAACCCGCTTCTTGCGGGAGTTCGCCCACGCTGTTGAGAAACGCTTTGAATAACGACGTATCGAACGTAGCATCATCCTCTAGCACCACTAAACGGTGGTTGCCTTTCACACACATTTGCCAAATATTATAATGGCTAGCATAACAACCGAGCTGGCCTCGGCTTAGCGGTGCGCCCTTAACCCTCACTCTCAACTTCTCATCATACAATATTTCAACTGGATTCTGGCCCTGTTGGCCGTCCACTCCCCAAAAAAACCCGAATGGAATACTGGCCTCATCCAATAACGCTTTTATGCGCTGCTGCCGATCTTTCGCTCGTTCCAATGTGAGCACTATGACCTTTACGGTTGATGATTCCTTCAACATATCCAGTACCCGTCAAATTTCAGTTGTCATATGCATTTGCCAACGCTTTTGCCAGCCGTCGACGAACCTTAATCTTCCTAATTAAATTCATTGGCTTGCGTTTCAACTTTGGCTGCTGATGGGCAAAGAAATGATCAACCGCATTGAGGATCCTGGCGCTGGAGTTGCCATCGCGGAAACTGTGCAGATCATCACACAGTGCCCGTGCCGCAGCCAGTACCCCTGGTGGACGGGCAACGGCGTTAGTCAACGCGCATTCTATTTGGTCTGCCGACGCCACATCGATGAGATAAGGCCCCGGCATCTTCGTTTTCAGGGTCACCACCGG
>JBDNIR010000084.1:0-2329 GCA_041688195.1 Marinobacter sp. | reverse complement strand
TGCTGGGGACACCCCAAACCGCCTGCCCAGGGCTTCCATGTGTTTTCGGGTCAGTTTTTTTCCTTCAGCACCATTGAGAATTTTGCTCACATTGCCCTTTGAACCCAACTCTGGCACATCAGCAACCCCAAGGCCGTGTTGAGCCATCAGGGTTTTCAGTACAGCAATACCCCTGTCCGTTTCAGCGACGGCGGCATTGAAATCGGAAAATTCTGTAGCCCGATCCTCCCAGCGCTCGATGCTAACCGCCAGAATCTCGATCAACGGCTTATTGGCTTCGTAGTCGTCCACCAACTGATCCATCAGCTCCAATGCTCGCTCATAGTCGTTCTGAGTCTCAATATGGGCCACAAAAGGTACCTGAGCCAGCGCTTCTCTGATCTGAACAAAAGCAGGCGATAACATAAGCCTCACTCCTTATTGCGATGGTATTTGTCAGTCAGCCGGTCGTATTCGGCGTGGCTGCAGATGTGTTTCACATACATGCGATTATCACGAAATTCAATGAAGGCAATCAGCCGTAAATTGTTGCCACCAATGTCGATAACCCACCATTTGTCCCGGTATTTGAAATTGTCCAGGGACGGGAACACCTGGCGCAGCTGATCAGGTGTTTCAAATCTTCCATTTCGCAACGTGGTGTAGGTATTCACCAGGGCGTCCTGATCGTTGGGAAACTGCTTAGCTGCATCATTGAACGGCTTTCTTGAAATTATGTGCACGGACTTCCCTTGTTTCCCTTTTGGAAACTATAACACGAAGTTTCAAAAAAGGAAACCGTTTTATCAGAGAGCCCCTTGCCTGAACAAGTCCAACTCGCAAATCTGCTTCCACTCCTGAAGGTTCGCCAGGTAATACTCAAAATCACGTCGTTCAACAAATACGGGTTGGCGATTATGATCGCGCTGGACGATGTGGTGGGGAAAACCGGGCACGTTCACCCTAGCCTGTCGGAGGATATCCGGGACAGGTCCATCTTTTACAGGCCAGATTATCATAACCAACCGGCACCTTTTTCAAGCTTTAACAATTTCTTAGCTGATAAGCAGGCACATCTCACCATCACTGCTAGTCTTCAATAGCAAATTAAAATAATTAGAAGCATGGAGCTGGCTGTGACGACTCGTCCTGAATTTCTGTCTGGTGGTGAACCTGCCCGTCTTATTCCGATAACCGCAGATAGTGCCCGTGAACAAAAGTCTGTATCCATATTACTCGCAGGTATGCGCTCCGTGCTCGAACTTCGCCAAGCACTGCTGAAGTCCCTTGGCACCCGCGTCGGAAGCAGCGCCACGTTAGAGACCTGGACTGAAGTGGTTTTTGCGAATGAAGACAAGAAGACCGCTCAACAAAAAGACCGACCAGACGGAATTCTGATTCTCCGTACCGGAAGGCGTGAATGGCGAGCGTTGATTGAGGCGAAAGTGGGTAACGAAACCATCGGCGAAGAACAGGTGTCACGCTATTTACAACAAGCAAAGAACCACAAGCTGGACGCAGTAATCACCATCACCAATCAGTTCACAGCACTCCCAACTCATCACCCGGTAAAACTTCCAAAAATCGCTACCCGCTCAGTCGCGCTCTATCACTGGTCCTGGGCATTTATCCGCACCCAGTGCCAACTCCTGCTCAAGAATGATGGCGTTGAAGACGTAGACCAAGTCTTCATCCTCGGTGAGATCCTGCGCTATTTCGAAAGTGACCGGTCTGGCATCAGTAATTTTGACCAGATGAATAGCGAGTGGAAGGATGTCGTCAATAAAGTGAAAAGCCATGCCTCGCTGGCAAGAACCAGCGACGAGGTACAAAACACCATTGCAGCCTGGCACCAGGAACAGCGTGACCTTTGCCTTATCATGTCCAGGCTGACCAGCAGCAACGTTTCTCTAAAACTGAAAAACAGCCATCGAACGGATGCCGCAGAGCGTGTCAAAGACGACGCCACCGATTTCTGCAAAGAGCTCGTACTCAAATGCACGTTTAGCATCATCAATGCCGCAGCTGATCTGGAGATACATGCCGACCTGCAGCGACGAATGATTTATTGCTCGATGAAACTCACAGCGCCGAAAGATAAAAAAAGTACAAAGGCCAGAGCCAATTGGCTGCTGCGACAACTGAAACGCACTAGCCCGGCTAACTTCTTTGTTCGAGCAACCAGACCTGGGAAAGCCGAGACAACATACCAGCCGTTGAGTGCCCTACGGGAATCACCTGAATTGCTGGAGTCCGAGACATCCAATACCACCGCCACCACCCTGGAGGTGGTATACGAAGTAGATCTGGCAGGTAAGTTCAGCGGGCGAAAGATATTCATTGAGGAGCT
>JBDNIR010000425.1:0-3141 GCA_041688195.1 Marinobacter sp. | reverse complement strand
TACACCGTCAGGGATATCAAAATCTGTACCTTGAACAGACACCGTTTCACCAGCCTGAATCTCGTCCACCGACAGAGTGTACTCTGTTCGGGCAGAAGCACTGACATCATCCTGCTGGTTCAGCAACTCCGCAATATCCCGTGCGGTGCTGCCAGCGGGAATGGCTATATTGGTGCTGGTGCCGTCAGCAAGCGCAATGTTAAGGGTCTGGGCGCCAACGGTTGCGTTTGCTGCAAGCTGCACGGTCTGGAAGGTTGTGCCACTGACCTCCAGCACCCCTTGCCGTGAATCCAGGTTGAGCTCGGATTGGACATCGGTGGTTCGGCGCGGCGCCAGGTTGGACGCATCCACCTGAAGATCACCCCGAATGCCGGACAGGTTGCCGTCATCATCGGCCTGAAAACCCTGCACTTGCATATTCTGGTTATTGGTGACAAAGCCGTCCTTATCGATACCGAACTGGCCGGCCCGTGAATACCTCACCTCCCCGCCGTTGTTCAGCACGAAGAACCCATCACCATTGATGGCAAGGTCGAGCCCATTGTCGGTAAAGCTGATGTTGCCCTGAGCAAAGCTTTGTTTTACGTCCTGAACCCGAACACCATCACCGATGGGGTTGGTACCAGAGCTCAGGAATCCGTTGGCATAAAGATCACTAAACTGAGCCCGGCTGCCCTTGAAGCCAACCGTGCTCGCATTGGCTATATTGTTACCGGTGACATCCAGGTCTACCGATGCAGCGCGTAAACCGCTAAGTCCTGTGTTGAACGCCATACCACACCTCTTTTTCTAACCTGGTTAATTGATCTGCTGAACCTGGGACAGTGCAATAGAACCCATACCCGCGAGGTTCAATGTAATACCGCCGGCCTGGCCAAGGGAGACACTGTCCACATTGGCGCTGACTACCGTTGCAAGCTGTTCGGTGCCGGAGGGATAAGCGCCCTGCGCGACGACCTGATAGGTGCCGGTTGGCATGGCGGTGCCGTTACCATCCTTACCGTCCCACACAAAGCTGGTCTGACCGGGCGCACTCGGCCCCATATCCATCTGACGAACGATCTCACCGGACTGACTGACAATCGACACCTGCAAACTTGAGGTTGACGCCGGTACAGTCACTGCGCCCTTGATTTGACCCTCAACACCCAGCAAACCGTTCTCAGAAGGTACCAGCACACTGCGCCCCACCATAGCTGAGGCCTGCAAAGCCTGGGTTGAGCGGAACTCTCCGACGACGTCGTTAACGCTGCCTGACAGCTTCTGCATTTCCTCAAGGGAGCTGAACTGAGCCAGCTGAGCGATAAAATCGCCGTTGTTCTGGGGCTCAAGCGGATTCTGGTTCTTGAGCTGGGCGATCATCAGCTCCATAAACTCGTTCTTGCCGAGCTCGCCTTTTTCGTCAGCCTGGCTCTTTAACTGATACTGACTCAGTACATCCGACGCTGCGGTACCGTTCACCGTGCTCATGGCTTATTCCTCAATGCGTTGTTACTGCTGCCCAAGGGTCAGGATGCGCTGCATCATGGATTTGGCGGTATTCATCACATCCACGTTCATCTGAAAGCTGCGGGAGGATGACATCATGTCTGCCATTTCCTCGATCACATTGACGTTGGGGTAGAATACATACCCGTCTTCATTCGCAGCCGGATGTTCAGGTTGATAGCGCATCTGGAGCTCAGCATCACTCTCAACGATGCCTTCGACGGTCACACCGACCCCGGAGTCATCCTGACGCCCCATACCGAATCCCTGTGACGACGGGTTCATTATGCTTTGCTGAATAGCGGCAAAGACCGGCTTGCGGGCACGGTAAGTGGTATCCGTGCTCGAACTGGCCGTTTCCGCATTGGCAATGTTGGACGCGGTGGTGTTCAGTCGCAGGGACTGCGCGGTCATTCCTGAGCCGGCAATATCGAAAATGCTACCAAGTGACATGATGAAGCTCCTGTCTCACTTTGATGTGGTTGCCTTACTGGCCGGTGATGGCTTTGCTCAGGCCGGAAAACTTGCTGCTCAGAAACTGGAAGCTGGCCTGGTACTCCATGGCATTGCGCATGAATCGGCTCTGTTCCTGCTGAGTATCAACCGTATTACCGTCAACAGATGGCTGATGAGGCATACGGTAAAGAAGCTCGCCACCATCAGCGCCGCTGCTCACCAGATCCATATGGCCGCTGTGGGACTTGGCCATTTTCATATCCTGGGTCGACTGCGCCTGCTGCAGCATGGCCTGAAAATCAATATCCTGCGCCTTGAACCCTGGAGTATCGGCGTTGGCCAGATTGTTAGCCTGCACTTCCGCCCTTCTGACCCGGGCGTGCAAGGCATATTCATGAATACCGAGCGCTTTATCGAATGTGATTGCCATGTTGGCCTCCAAAGCTCTGATCATGCTTGCCGGTTGATTCGTGCCGGTTCCAAGCATCGTTAATCAGACAGAAGCAACAGCAATGCCAGTTTTTCGAAAATGCTGCTTTTCGGGGGCGGGATACGCATTACGGGTGCGGCGGGTAGTATCAAGAATCAGTCAGAGCGGCAATATCCGGGAAAAGCGGCAATCGCTTTCCCATGGTCTTCGTAAGCCCGGATGCAGCCACCAGGCTACTTTAATTCGGCCATCGGTTTACAAAATCGGCGGTCTCCGCTCTCGGAACTTCCGGTTTATGGGAGTCAACCGTGCCAACATACAAAAAGCCGACAATAGCCTCATTTTTGGTTAACCCCAAGCCCTTCGCGACCCGCAGATGATAGGCAACCTCGCCAGTTCGCCACATCGCACCGAACCCCGCAGATTGAAGCGCCAGCAGAACGTAACCCAAGCCCACGGCCGCCGAGGCATGCTGCTCAATATCAGGCACTTTCGGATGCGGCTTATGGCAAACAATACCCACAATAATCATCGGGGCTCGCAACGGCGACTTTCTAAGTTTTTCCTGCTTTCCCGATAGCGCGTGGTCTTCGTCACCCACCGCCTGCGCGAACAACTCTCCAAGCTCCGTCCGCCCCTCCCCCTCAATGACCAGATAACGCCAGGGCCGAAGTAAGGCGTGGTCGGGTGCTCTGGCGGCACACTGGAAAACTTGCCGCAGCACCATCTCGTCGGGAGCCGGTGCGATCAACCGGGGCTCAGAAGCT
>JBDNIR010000424.1:0-3763 GCA_041688195.1 Marinobacter sp. | reverse complement strand
CAGCGCCCACACGAATTACTTGATCAACTTGTTAAAGAGCCGGGCTAATAGCCCAATCGAGGCGCGTATTCTACAGCGTTTCTCGATCCTGTCAACCGGTATTTCGAATCGCTTAATAATAAACAATTCAACCGCTTAACCCTCACCTGAAACCCAGCCTCTGCGGCCTTACCCCTCAAGCGAGAGGCGCATTCTACAGACACACACCTCAGTGTCAACGCGGTTTATAAACTATTTCAGGAAACCGACGATTTACCGTCAAAGCTCGGCTTCTATCGTGGCCGCTGCCCAAATTGCCTTTTCCCTCGCCTCGGCAATCGAACTACCCGTCGCAAGGGCCACGCCCATACGGCGGCGACCTCTCAGTTCAGGTTTCCCGAACAGCCTGAGAAAGATACCAGGCTCAGCTAATGCTTTTTCAAGCCCCGAATAGGCAACCGCATCTGACTCCCCCTCAAGCAATATCACTGCCGAAGCAGAGGGGCCCTGCTGACGTATTGCCGGTACCGGCAGCCCCAGAATCGCACGGGCATGCAATGCAAATTCCGACAAATCCTGGGAAACCAGGGTCACCAGCCCGGTGTCATGGGGGCGCGGCGACACTTCGGAAAACCACACCTGGTCACCCTGAACAAAGAGCTCTACCCCATAGACCCCATAGCCACCGAGATTGCCGGCAACAGCCTCAGCAATTTCCCGGGAACGGGCCAGCGCTTTTTCACTCATCGGCTGGGGCTGCCAGGACTCACGGTAATCCCCGTCTTCCTGACGGTGTCCGATCGGATCACAGAATGAAATGCCGTCGCGATGCTTAACGGTCAGCAGGGTAATTTCGTAATCGAAGTTCACGAATCCTTCAACAATCACCCTACCCTTACCAGCGCGACCTCCTGTCTGAGCGTACTCCCAGGCAGCCTCGATATCATCGTGGGACTTAACCGTGCTCTGCCCTTTACCAGACGAACTCATGACGGGCTTCACCACCAGGGGCAAACCGATGGCATCGACCGCTGCAAGATACTCTTCTTTCGATTCCGCGAATCGGTACGGCGATGTGGCAAGTCCAAGTTCCTCGGCCGCCAGGCGACGTATACCTTCCCGGTTCATTGTCAGGTTAACGGCCCGTGCGGTGGGAATCACGTGATAGCCTTCCCGCTCCAGTTTCACCAGTTCGGGAGTGGCAATGGCCTCTATCTCCGGCACAATCAGGTCCGGCTTTTCCGCTTCGATAATTCGGCGAAGGGCCTCACCATCCAGCATATCGACAACGTGGCTGCGATGGGCAACCTGCATGGCCGGTGCATTGGCGTAACGATCAACCGCGATAACCTCCACGCCAAAACGCTGAAGCTCGATGACGACTTCCTTGCCTAGCTCCCCGGAGCCACAAAAGAGAACCCTGAAGGCGTTTTCTTTCAGTGGGGTACCAATTCGAACTGTGTCAGTCATGATATTGCCTGCCCTGTGTGAAATTGATGAGTGCCTGATTTGCCCGACGAGACACTAGATCACAACCTTACTTTCACGCTCGGCAACTTTTCGCAGCACATCACGGCGTTCTTCGTTGCTCATTTGAGACCACCGCGTGATTTCATCTCCGCTGCGATAGCAACCAACACACATGTCATTGTTATCCAGCGCGCAAACGCTCACACAGGGCGAGCGTACCTTATCGGCGACTTTCATCCTGCTACCTCAGCTGACTGCATTAACGGTTATCATGGTGGCCCCAAGCAGGTACCGGGCACCCAGAGCACATCGTCTTCGCCCTTGGCATTCGAGTGCCTGGCCAGCACGAACAGCAAATCAGACAGGCGGTTCATGTACTCCAGCACCGAATGGTTGATCTCCTGCTCTTCCTTCAGTTGGACAATGATTCTCTCAGCCCGGCGAGTCACAGTCCGGGCATGGTGAAGATGCGTCGCGGCGGGATTACCCGCCGGGAGAATGAAGGAACGCAGGGACGGAATATCCGCATTGAACCGGTCGATTTCCTGCTCAAGCTCAAGGGTCTTGAGATCGGCAAGCCTGAGCGGCGGGTATTTCGGGTTTTCCACAATGGGCGTGCACAGGTCGGCTCCCACATCGAACAGATCGTTCTGGATACGCGCCAGTATCCTGTCCAGCACCTCGTCCACGTGGAGCCGCGCCAGGCCAATAACGGCGTTTGCCTCGTCCACCGTTCCGTAGGCTTCCACGCGCAGGTCGTACTTGGCGACCCGACTACCATCGCCCAAGCCGGTATCGCCCTTATCTCCGGTTTTGGTATATATCTTGGTGAGCCTAACCATTCATCCCTCCCGTGACCCGCTTTAGTCAGTAAAAAATCGATTAGATTACAGGTTTTTCGCGATAGGTTCCCCAAATGCCTTTAAGGGTTTCAACAATATCGCCCATCGACGCCCCCTCTTTCACCAACTCAATGGTGATCGGCATGAGGTTTACTGATTCGTCTTCGGCCTGCTCTTTCAGCTGCCCGAGCATGGCCTGAACCTTTTTCTCATCGCGACCATTCTTGACCCTGTTCAGGCGTTCAATCTGCCGGCGCTCTGTTTCCGGGTCGTGGGGATGCGTTTCAATTTTTACGTCCTCCTCCTCCTGCACGAACATATTCACGCCGATAACCGGCCTTTCTCCGCTGGCCTTGCGTAACGCGAAATCGTAAGCGGAATCGGATATGCCTCTCTGAAAGTAGCCGTCGTCGATACACTGCAGGGTACCGCCGAGTTCTTCAACCTCGTTGAGGATTTTCCAGACTTCCTGCTCAATCTCGTCGGTGAGGCTTTCGACATAGTAGGAACCGCCCAAAGGGTCCACAACCTGGGTGATGTTGGTCTCGTAAGCGATGATTTGCTGTGTGCGCAGAGCAATCCGCATCGCCTCCTCGGTGGGAATGGCAAAGGCCTCGTCCATGCCATTGGTATGCAGCGACTGTGCCCCACCCAACACGGCGGACAGCGCCTGGAGCGCGGTGCGAATCGGGTTGATTGTATATTGTGGCTTGGTCAGGGTCGCTGCCGCGGTCTGTGCGTGGAAGCGTAGCCGGCTGGCCTCGGGTTTCGTGGCACCGAATCTTTCGCGCATGATTTTGGCGTAAACCCGCCTGGCTGCCCGGAACTTGGCAATCTCCTCAAAGAAGTCTGCCTGGCTCACGAAGAAAAACGAGAGGCGGGGCCCAAACTCATTAACATCCACCCCTGCATCGATTGCAGTCTGAACGTACTCCATGGTGGTGGCCATTGTGTACGCCACTTCCTGGACAGCGGTCGAGCCGGCTTCCGATATGTGGTACCCGGAAATATTGATGGCGTTGTACCGCTTCATGTTCTCGGATCCGTACTGGATACAGTCACGGACCAGGCGAACCGACGGCCGCACCGGAAATATCCATTCCTTCTGGGCGATGTACTCTTTGAGAATGTCGTTCTGGATGGTGCCCGACAGGTCATTGAGGTCGTAGCCGCGTTTCTGCGCCAGGGCTATGTACATAGCGTAGAGTATCCATGCCGACGGATTGATCGTCATGGAGACGGAAATTTTTGTCAGATCAATGTCGTCGAACAACTCGTCCATATCCGCCAGGGTGTCGATGGCGACGCCCTCACGGCCCACTTCACCCTGACTCATCGAATGGCTGGAGTCGTATCCCATAAGGGTGGGCATGTCGAAATCGATCGACAGGCCGGTCTGGCCCTGGGCGATAAGGTACTTGAAACGCCCGTTGGTTTCCCTGGCCGTACCGAAGCCGGCAATCTGGCGCATT
>JBDNIR010000083.1:0-4210 GCA_041688195.1 Marinobacter sp. | reverse complement strand
TATGCGTTTCAGACCTCCAACGCCAAGATCTTCGCGGGGGGCGATATGGTTCGTGGCTCCGACCTGGTGGTGACAGCCATCTGGGAAGGTCGCCAGGCTGCCGAGGGCATACTTGACTACCTCGACATCTGATTGTCGTACTCCCCGACCAAACAGGATTTGCATGACTGAACTTAAGAACGACCGCTTTCTCCGTGCCTTGATGCGACAGCCTGTCGACCGCACACCTGTGTGGATGATGCGACAGGCGGGGCGTTACCTGCCGGAGTACCGGGCTGCCCGTGAGAAAGCTGGTGACTTCCTTAGCCTTTGCAAGAATACAGAGCTGGCTTGTGAAGTGACTTTACAGCCACTTGAGCGTTATCCGCTTGATGCGGCGATCCTGTTCTCGGACATCCTGACGATCCCCGACGCCATGGGGTTGGGCTTATATTTTGAAACCGGGGAAGGCCCGAAATTCCGCAAAACCGTGCGTTCGGCGGCGGATGTTGATGCCCTGCCGACACTGAAGGCCGACTCAGACCTTGATTACGTGATGAATGCGGTCAGCACTATCCGGCGAGAGCTGAATGGGCGTGTGCCGCTGATCGGTTTCTCGGGCAGTCCTTGGACGCTTGCCACCTATATGGTGGAGGGCAGCTCATCGAAGGATTTCCGTGAGGCCAAACGACTGATGTACTCGGAGCCAGAGGTTATGCATCGCCTGCTGGATCATCTCGCCATTGCGGTGACGGATTATCTCAACTGCCAGATTCGCGCTGGTGCTCAGGTAGTGCAGATTTTCGACACCTGGGGTGGAGTGCTCAGTAGCTGGGCGTATGAAGTGTTCTCTCTTGCCTACATGAAGAAAATCGTGGATGGCCTGATTTCCGAGCATGAAGGCCGGCGCGTTCCGGTGATTCTGTTTACCAAAAACGGCGGTCAGTGGCTCGAGAGTATGGCGGCAACTGGCGCTGATGCGCTGGGACTTGATTGGACTACGGACATTGGCAAGGCCCGTGCACGGGTAGGGGGCACCGTTACGTTACAAGGCAATATGGACCCGTCGATGCTTTACGCCCCCAAGGCCCGAATTCGAGAAGAAGTTGCTGACATACTGCGTCGATTTGGCGAAGGCAGCGGGCATATCTTCAATCTGGGGCATGGTATTACGCCGGATGTGGATCCAGCCCATGCCGGTGCCTTTATCGAGGCTGTCGTTGAACTGAGTCCTGCTTATCACAACGGCTGACCGCAAGCTGGCGCTCGGGCGTGGGGCGCACTATAGTTCGGGTATATTCGTTTAAAATAGAAAGGCCGCAACCTTTGAACATCGTCCGCCCGGAAAAACGCCAGTTTCACCGTATATTGTTTGATGCACGTTGTGATATTCATCATCAGGATCAGGCGTGGACCACGCAAGTTATTGATATTTCGATGAAAGGTGTCCTGGTCCAGTGGCCGTACAACTGGTCAGCGCCGCTCAGGCAGGCGTTTGAAGTGACCATTCATCTTGACGACCGAGAAAGCGGGATTGTGATGGCCGTTGAACTTCGTCATGTCGAAGCTGGCCAGTTGGGCTTCAAATGCCAGTACATTGATCTTGAAAGCGCATCTCATCTCAAACGCCTGGTTGAGCTCAACCTTGGTGATCAGGCCATACTTGATCGGGAACTCAGCCACCTCGTGGGTGGCTGAGAACCTAAAGTTCTTCCAGCGCGGTCAGCGCATCGCTCAGTTTGGTCACCGGGATCACCTTCATGTTCTCGATAGATTTTCGCGGTGCGTTCCCTTTTGGGACGAGTGCGCGGGTAAAGCCATGTTTAGCGGCTTCGTAAATCCGCTCCTGGCCACTCGGTACTGGTCGAATCTCACCAGATAATCCCACTTCGCCAAAAATTACCAGATCCTGAGGCAGTGCCCGATCCCTGAACGAGGATACGACGGCCGCCAGCAATGCCAGATCGGCACTGGTTTCGCTCACCTTTACGCCGCCCACCACATTGACGAACACGTCCTGGTCCGCGCAGTGCAAGCCACCGTGGCGATGCAAAACCGCCAGCAACATGGCTAAGCGATTTTGGTCCAGCCCTACGGCTACGCGGCGTGGGTAGCCGCCCTGAGCTACGTCGACCAAGGCCTGGATCTCAACCAGCATCGGCCGGGTGCCTTCCCATATCACCATCACCACACTGCCCGGTGCAGCCTCTTCCCCGCGGTTCAGGAAGATGGCGCTGGGGTTTTTAACCTCTTTCAGGCCCTGCTCAAGCATGGCGAATACGCCCAGTTCGTTGACCGCGCCAAACCGGTTTTTGGTCCCCCGCAAGGTACGATAGCGGCTGTCACTGGAGCCCTCCAGCAGGATAGAGCAGTCGATCATGTGCTCGAGCACCTTGGGCCCGGCCAGGCTGCCATCTTTGGTCACATGGCCAACCAGAAACAGAATAGTGCCGGTTTGTTTGGCAAAGCGCGTGAGGTAGGCGGCACTTTCCCGAACCTGTGAAACGCTGCCGGGCGCAGACTCCACGTCACTGATATGCATCACCTGAATGCTGTCCACCACCAGAACCCGGGGCTTTTCTGCCTCCGCAATCTGGATGACGCGCTCAACGCTGGTTTCCGACAGCATCATAAGCTTACTGGTGGTTAGTTCGAGGCGCTTGGCACGCATAGCGACCTGTTGCAGTGATTCCTCACCGGTCACATAAAGCGCAGGAATTCTGCTGGCAAGGTGGCAAACAGTCTGCAGCAAAAGTGTGCTTTTACCCGCGCCGGGATGGCCGCCCATCAGGATGGCCGAACCCTCCACCAAACCTCCACCGAGAACCCGGTCGAGTTCCTGCATGCCGGAGCTGATACGGGACTGCTCGCTGAGGTTGACGGAATCCAGCGTCTGGACTGCTGAGAGGCTGCCGGCGAAACCCTCGAACCGGATGCCGCGGCTGCTGCCCGCACTGGCGGAACTGCTTACTCCCCGCACTTCGCTGATGGTATTCCAAGCTTGGCAGGCGGTGCACTGGCCCTGCCATTTGGAATAGTCTGCGCCACATTCGGTGCAGACATAGGCGGTTCTGGTTTTTGCCATCAGGCCAGCTTCTTGTATTTCATGCGCTGGGGCACCATGGCTGAATCACCTTTGCGTTTCTTGTGATCCTCGTTGTATTCGGTGAAGTTGCCTTCAAAGAATACGACTTCGCTATCTCCCTCGAACGCCAGAATATGCGTGGCAACACGGTCAAGGAACCAGCGATCATGCGAGATCACCATAACGGTACCGGGGAAATTGAGAAGCGCCTCTTCCAATGCACGCAGTGTTTCAACGTCGAGATCGTTTGTGGGTTCGTCCAGCAACAGAACGTTACCACCTTCTTTCAACAATTTGGCCAGGTGCAGCCGGTTGCGCTCGCCACCGGACAGATCAGCTACCCGCTTTTGCTGGTCGCCGCCCTTGAAGTTGAAGCGCCCTACATAGGCCCTCGACGGAGTCTGGTAGTTGCCGACCTGGATGATGTCCTGGCCGTCGCTGAGCTCTTCCCACACGGTTTTGTTGCCGTTGAGATCCCGCATCTGGTCGACATACGCCAGTTTGACGGACTCGCCGATTGTGATCGTCCCGGAATCCGGCTTGTCATGCCCCGCAATCATCCGGAAAAGTGTGGATTTACCGGCACCGTTACCACCGATAATACCGACAATCGAGCCTTGGGGAATGTTCAGGCTCAGGTTCTCGTACAGCAGAGTGTCACCAAACGACTTACTGATGTTGTCGACCTCGATAACCTTGTCACCCAGGCGAGGCCCCGGCGGGATGTAGAGTTCGTTGGTTTCGTTGCGCTTCTGGAAGTCCTGGGAGCTCAGTTCGTCAAAACGGGCCAGGCGGGCCTTGCTCTTGGATTGCCGGCCCTTGGCATTGCTGCGCACCCATTCCAGCTCGTGCTTGATGGTTTTCTGCCTGGCATCTTCCTGTTTGGACTCAGTCTCGAGGCGTTTTTCCTTGCCTTCCAACCATTGGCTGTAGTTGCCTTCAAATGGAATGCCGTGGCCGCGGTCAAGCTCAAGAATCCAGCCCGCAACGTTGTCCAGGAAGTAACGGTCGTGGGTAATGGCGACCACGGTGCCCGGGTAATCATGAAGAAAGCGCTCGAGCCAAGCGACCGATTCGGCATCCAGATGGTTAGTCGGCTCGTCAAGCAACAGCATGTCTGGGCCGGATAACAACAAGCGACACAAG
>JBDNIR010000423.1:0-3253 GCA_041688195.1 Marinobacter sp. | reverse complement strand
TTCCAGTTTGAGATGCCCTGACTCAATTACGTATATGTGGTTTTCGGTCTGGCCCTGGTGGTAGAGCACATCCCCCGGAGTCAGGTTCAGGCTACAAACGGGCGACGTCTGATCAAGCAGACCTTCCATAGGGTTATCCCCTTCTGGGTGGGTGCAGTGTGGAGAGGACTAGAATTCAGCAGCCATCATGACTAGGAGCGCTTTCGCAGATCGCTCACCAAATCATACTAACGTTATGCCGGTCGCTCCTGTGCACTTTTTATGATGTTACACCCGGGGACCCGGATTAATCAGGCCGCTCGCTCGTTCAGATTCGCGCTTGTCACTTCCAGCCGCACTTGATTGCCATCAACCAGGGCGCGGAACACGGGTACACGGATGTCCTCATCTTCCAGGCATTGCCCGGTCAGCAGGCTGAAGTGTTGTTTGTAGATCGGCGAGGCCACCACCGGCTCACCCTTGATCTCGCCGGTAATGCCCCGGGCCAGTACATCGGCGCCGCTGCAGGGGTCGAAGTGTCCGATGGCGAACAGGGCCGGCAGGCGGTCCGGCAGGTAGAACAGGGCCGCAGGGCCGTTGCGGGTCCAGACTGCGATGCCGGAATCCGGCACCAGGTCACTGACGTTACAGACGATGTCCCATTGCGTATGTGGTTTCATGAGTTTTCTCCTTAAGCGGGTTCGGTAACAGGGCGACGCTGGCCGCGCTCTTCTGTCCATTGCTGTACCGGGTCCTTGCGCTCGTCGTTGACGAACTCACGGAAGCGTTTGCGTTTCTCGGGATCTTCCACTGCGGTTTTCCACTCACATTGGTAAGTGCCGACCAGGCTTTCCATGTGTTCTTCCAGCTCCTTGCCAATGCCCAGGCTGTCCTCAAACACCACCTGCTTCAGGTAGTCGAGGCCTCCTTCGAGATTCTCCATCCACACGCTGGTGCGTTGCAGGCGGTCACCGGTGCGCACGTAGAACATCAGTACCCGGTCGATGGCGCTGATCAGTTCCTGGTCGCTCAGATCGGTGGCGAACAGGTCCGCATGACGGGGGCGCATGCCGCCATTGCCGCAGACATAAAGGTTCCAGCCGTTTTCAGTGGCGATCACGCCGATGTCCTTGCTTTGGGCCTCGGCGCACTCGCGGGTACAGCCGGATACCGCCATCTTGATTTTGTGGGGCGAACGCAGGCCTTTGTAGCGATCCTCCAGGAGGATCGCCATGGCAACGCTGTCCTGCACACCGTAGCGACACCAGGTGTTGCCGACGCAGGACTTCACGGTACGCAGAGACTTGCCGTAAGCGTGGCCGGTCTCGAACCCGGCCGCGATGAGCTTTTCCCAGATTTCCGGCAATTCGCTCAGGGTGGCGCCAAACAGGTCAACCCGCTGGCCCCCGGTGATCTTGGTATAAAGGTTGTACTCCTTGGCCACCTGACCCAGCACAATGAGCTTGTCCGGGGTGACTTCACCGCCCGGGATACGTGGCACGATGGAGTAGGTGCCGTTCTTCTGCATGTTGGCCATAAAGGTGTCGTTGGTGTCCTGCAGAGGCACGTGGTCGGTGGCCAGGATGTGCTCGTTCCAGCAAGTCGCCAGGATGGAGGCCACAGTAGGCTTGCAGATTTCGCAGCCCCGGCCTTTACCGTGTGACTTGATCAGGGTGTTGAAGGTGCGGATGCCGTTGACCTTGACCAGGTGAAACAGCTCCTGGCGGCTGTATGGGAAGTGTTCGCACAGGTCTTTGCTGACTTCTGCGCCGCGTTTTTCCAGCTCGTTCTCGACCATCGATTTGAGCAGTCCAGCACAGCCACCGCAGCCGGTACTGGCTTTGGTTTCGGCTTTCACGCCGGCGAGATCACTGCAGCCAGCATCAATTACCCCGCAGATGTCGCCCTTGCTGACGTTGTGACAGGAGCAGATAGCCGCCGTGTTGGGCAGGGCATCCGGGCCGAGGGCCGGGGTGCCGACTTCGCTTTTCGGCAGGATCAGGGTTTCCGGATGCTTCGGCAGTTCAATCTTGTTGAGGGCGTACTGCAGCAGAGTGTCATAAGGGCCGTTGTCGCCGACCAGAATGGCACCGAGCAGTGTCTTGCCATCGGCGCTGATCACCATGCGGTTGTAGTGGCCGGCGGCCTCATCGTTAAAACGGATGTTGCGGGCACCTTCGGTCTGGCCATGGGCATCGCCGATGGAACCCACATCCACACCCAGCAACTTGAGCTTGGTGCTCATGTCGGCGCCGGTGAAGGCGGCATCGGGATCTTTGTTCAGGCAGGCCGCCAGGGTACGGGCCATGGTGTAGCCCGGTGCGACCAGGCCGTAGATACGCTGCTCCCACAGGGCGCATTCGCCGATCGCGTAAATGTGGGGGTCCGAGGTGGCGCAGCGGTTGTTCACTACAATGCCACCGCGTTCGCCGATCTCCAGCTCTGCAGACCGCGCCAGGGTATCCTGGGGCCGGATGCCGGCGGAGAACACGATCAGGTCGGTTTCCAGATGGCTGTCGTCGCTGAAGTTCATGCGCAGCCGCGCCTCTTCACCAGGCACGATGGCGGTGGTGGCCTTTTCAGTGTGCACCTGAACACCGAGCTCCATGATCTTGCGTTTAAGCACTGCACCGCCGTCGGCGTCCAGTTGTACGGGCATCAGGCGGGGCGCGAATTCCACCACTTGGGCTTCCAGCCCAAGCTGCTTCAAGGCGTTGGCCGCTTCCAGGCCCAGCAGGCCGCCGCCGACGACCACGCCGGTTTTGACTCCCTCTGCGCTGGCCTTGATGGCGTCCAGATCGGCCAGCGTGCGGTACACCAGGCAGTGGGGCTGATCATTGCCCTCAATGGGTGGCACAAACGGATAGGAGCCGGTGGCCAGCACCAGTTCGTCATAGGCATAATTGCCCTGCAGTGTGGTGACCTGCTTTAGAGCGCGGTCAATGCCGGTGACCTGTTCGTCCAGGTGCAGGTCGATGGCTTTTTCGCTGTACCAGTCCAGGGTCCCGAGGGCGAGATCGCTGTGAGTGGAGCCGCCGAAGTATTCCGACAGATGAACCCGGTCATAGGCCAGCAGAGGCTCCTCTCCAAACACAATAACTTGATACCCGGCCGCCGCCGGAGTGTCTGCAAACTGCTCCAGAAAATGATGACCGACCATGCCGTTGCCGATGACGATTAATGTTTTCTTGCTCATGGTATGCACTCTTTCAGTATTCGATCAGTCGTGATCGGTGAATTCAGGCCGATGCTTCGCAATAGGCCGGGCCGAAGA
>JBDNIR010000422.1:0-6893 GCA_041688195.1 Marinobacter sp. | reverse complement strand
TTTCAGCCATGCAAAACCTGCGATGAATTGCTACGCAAAAGCCCTTAATCTGATGGGGCCGGTTGGCTCGGGCCAGAAAACCAAAATGGTCAACCAGATCGCTATTGCCGGCTTGCTGCAGGGCCTGTCTGAAGCACTTCATTTTGCTGAACGTGCGGGACTTGATGCGGAAAAAGTTGTGGAGGTTATATCCCAGGGCGCAGCCCAGTCCTGGCAGATGAACAACCGCGCCGGCACCATGCTGGCCGGGAAGTTTGACCACGGTTTCGCGGTAGACTGGATGCGCAAAGATCTGTCGATTTGTCTCGATGAGGCTAAAAGAAATGGCGCCGCCCTGCCCGCAACCGCGTTAGTTGACCAGTTTTACGGAGATGTTCAGGCGATGGGTGGCCGCCGCTGGGACACATCATCATTGCTTGAGCGGCTACGGCGTATTCGACCCGAATAACGCAATGCTATGAACTCTGGAGTAGCGTCCCGGCACCAACACCAAGGTGCCGGGCGATCCAGTGGTCAGGCGTCTGCAGTCCACTTACCTTTGCTGTAATAAGCACGCCAGCCGGTGGCTTTGCCATCCTTCTCGCTCATTACATACTGCTCTTTCGTCTTACGACTGTAACGAATGATAGCCGGGTTGCCCTCGGGATCTTTTTCCGGGGCTTTCATCAAAAATGCATACTTCGGATCAATCTCATCCTTGTGGGGTTTGATTTCTTTTACCAGCGGAGCCCGAGTTTCACGGTTTTTGGGAAATTTGCTGGCTGCCAAAAACAATCCGGAGGCCCCGTCCCGCAATACGTATATGTCATCCACTTTTTCGCACTTCAGCTCCGGCATGGGGACCGGGTCCATTTTCGGGGGTGCTGGCTCACCGCTTTTCAGCAATTTACGGGTGTTCTTACACTCATCGTTGGTGCAGCCAAAATATTTTCCAAAACGGCCGGTTTTAAGCTGCATTTCGGAGCCACACTTGTCGCATTCCAGGGTCGGCCCATCGTAGCCCTTGATGCGGAAAGTGCCTTTTTCGACTTCATAACCCGAACAATCCGGATTATTACCACAAACATGAAGTTTACGGCTTTCATCCACCAGATAACTATCCATGGCCGTGCCGCACTTTGAGCACCTGCGTTTTTTGCGCAGCAAACGGCTCTCACCCTCCCCTTCCACATCATCATCGGCACTGACTACCTCATCGCCGGAGGTCAGGTTGATTGTGGTTTTGCAGCGCTCTTTCGGGGGCAATGAATAGCCTGAGCAGCCCAGGAATACCCCGGTACTGGCGACCCGGATCTGCATCGGGCGCTGACAGGTCGGGCATGAAATGTCGGTCTCGGTGGGAGTATTGCCACGCATACCTTCTTCGTCCGAACCACTGGCTTTTTCCAGTTGTTGGCTGAAGCGCTTGTAGAAACCATTCAACACGTTTTTCCAGTCCACGTCACCGGAGGCGATTTCATCCAGCTCTTCTTCGAGCCGTGCAGTGAAGTCGTAATCCATCAGGTTAGAGAACGACTCTGACAGCCTTTCAGTGACAATATCGCCCATTTTCTCGGAGTAGAACCGGCGGTTCTGGAGTTTCACATACCCCCGATCCTGAATGGTTGAGATAATGGATGCGTAGGTCGAAGGCCGCCCGATACCCTGTTTTTCAAGCTCCTTAACCAGACTCGCTTCCGTATAGCGCGGGGCGGGTTTGGTAAAGTGTTGGGTGGGATCCAGCTTTTCCAGGGTCAGTGCCTGATTCATCTTTATGTCGGGCAGCGCAATGTCTTCTTCTTTCTTGGCAGATTGTGGTGCTGCCTTGAGATGACCATCAAATTTGATAATACGGCCACGAGTTCGAAGCTCGTAATCACCGGCAGCGACCGCGATCGACGTGCTCAGGAATTCCGCATCGGCCATCTGACACGCCATAAACTGACGCCAGATCAAGTCGTATAGCTTCTCAGCGTCTTTTTCCAGCCCGCTTATATCCGCAGGCCTACGAGCCACATCTGAAGGCCGGATGGCCTCGTGAGCCTCCTGAGCGCCTTGCTTGCTTCCATATACCCTCGGGGCCTCCGGAAGATAACGTTTGCCAAACTGTTTCTCGATATATTCGCGGCACGAAGCGACAGCGTCCTGACTCAGATTAGTAGAATCCGTCCGCATATAAGTAATGTAACCAGCCTCGTAAAGCCGCTGGGCCAGCATCATGGTCTTCTTGACGCTGAAACCTAACCGGTTGCTGGCAGCCTGTTGCAGAGTCGAAGTGATAAAAGGTGCACCAGGCTTCGAGCGGGTCGGCTTGTCCTCCCGCTTGGATACCTTGAACTGGCTTCCCTGCAGACGCTCAACGTGGGCCTTGCTCTCAGCTTCGCTGACCGGTCGGTAAGCCTTGTCGCCGTACCGGGTGACTTCAAAACGCACCGGTTGCGGGCTGGCCTCTGCGTCTAGGTCTGCATGCAATTGCCAGTATTCTTCCGGTATAAATACCCGAATTTCACGCTCACGCTCTACAATCAACTTGGCGGCAACAGACTGCACCCGCCCTGCAGAAAGGCCTCGCGCGAGTTTTGCCCAGAGCAGCGGTGACACCATATAACCCACTACCCGATCCAGAAATCGTCTGGCTTGCTGGGCGTTGACTCGATTGGTATCCAGAGTGCCCGGGTCTTTAAAGGCTTCGTTAATCGCACGCTTGGTGATTTCGTTGAACACCACCCGCCGATATTTTTCGGGTTCCCCGCCAATGGTTTCCTGAAGGTGCCATGCGATGGCTTCCCCTTCTCTATCCAAATCCGTAGCCAGATAGATGTGGTCAGCAGATTTCGCCAGCCGAACCAGCTCACTAACGACCTTCTCTTTACCCGGCAAAATCTCATAACGTGCCTGCCAGTTCTGGTCAGGATCCACGCCCATGCGCGCAACCAGTTGCTCACGGGATTTGCGCTTTTTATAAGCAGCTTTTTCTTCCGGGTCCATTTTCCGGGTCTGGGCTGCCAGCCGCGCCCTTTCTTTCGGATCACTGGTGGAGCCACTGCCACTGACCGGAAGGTCACGAATGTGCCCGACACTGGATTTCACAATAAAATCGGAACCCAGGTACTTATTGATGGTCTTCGCTTTCGCTGGTGACTCGACTATGACGAGACTCTTACCCATATCGGAGATCGTATCCTTGGAGATGATCGGCTTAAAACCGACGAACCATAAACTTGCTGAAAATCAGGCGGCTAGAAAAAGTTTAGCAGCCACCGTATATAAGTGCTCTGTTTTACAGGGTCAAGATAAGCAAAACAACCCATTATTTAACGCAGATAGGGCTTTTGTCCCGTGTTGTTTCAGTGTTCATGACCTGTTTTCATAAAAAAAGCCCGGCATTGCCGGGCTTTCTGGTTACGCACTCTGATGGATCAGATACGCTCCCAGACTGTCGCGATACCCTGGCCAAGACCAATACACATGGTAGAAACACCCAATGTACCGCCTTTGGCTTGCATCACGTGCAGCAGGGTGGTGGAAATACGCGCTCCTGAGCAGCCCAGTGGGTGCCCAAGCGCAATCGCGCCACCGTTCAGATTTACTTTCTCTTCCATGACATTCAGAAGCTTCAGGTCTTTTAACACCGGCAACGACTGTCCCGCAAACGCTTCGTTCAGCTCCCAGAAGTCGATATCTTCGACTTTCAGGCCCGCACGCTTGAGCGCTTTCTTGGTGGCAGGAACCGGCCCGTAACCCATAATCGCGGGATCACAGCCAGCCACCGCCATGCTGCGAATCTTCGCAATCGGCTTAAGGCCCAGGGCTTGCGCCCGCTCGGCGGACATCAAAACCATCGCAGCAGCACCATCAGTGAGCTGAGACGATGTGCCAGCCGTGACTGTGCCATTTTTGGGATCAAAGGCAGGGCTCAACTGGCCCAGCGACTCCACCGTTGTGTCGGGGCGGATGGTTTCGTCGTTTTCGATCAACACGCGGAAGCCATTTTCGTCATGCCCTTCAATGGGGATGATTTCATTCTTGAAACGCCCTTCAACCGTGGCTTCGTGAGCCAGGCGGTGGGAGCGTGCCCCGAATTCATCCTGCTGCTGCCGATTGATGCCGTGCATCTTGGCAAGCATTTCAGCGGTAAGGCCCATCATGTTGGAGGCCTTGGCCGTGTACTTGGAAGCCGCCGGGTTGTGATCGAACCCTTCGGTCATCGGCAGGTGACCCATGTGCTCAACGCCACCGATCACAAAGGTATCGCCGTTGTTGGTCATGATGGCCTGCGCCGCAGTATGAATCGCTGACATGGCAGAGCCACAAAGGCGGTTCACGGTTTGCGCCGCGGATTCATGAGGGATACGCGTCAGCAATGAAATCTGACGTGCAACGTTGAAGCCCTGCTCTTTGGTCTGGTTTACACAGCCCCAGATCACGTCTTCAACATCTTTCGGGTCGAGCTTCGGGTTGCGCTCAAACAGTGCTTCGATCAGCGTAGCCGACAGGGTTTCTGCACGTACATTGCGGAAACACCCGTTTTTAGCACGACCCATCGGAGTCCGCACGCAATCGACGACGACAACGTCTCTCGGATTAAGGCTCATAGATCTTTCTCCGTTCGGAAATCTCGTTCAGGATCAGCCAAAGAACTTTTCGCCAGTCTTGGCCATTTCACGCAGTTTTTCGGTCGGATGATACAACGGACCTAAATCTGCAAACTTGTCTGCCAGTTCGACGAACTCGGCAACGCCCACATCATCGATATAACGCAGCGCGCCACCACGGAACGGAGGAAAGCCGATACCGTAGATCAGGCCCATATCGGCGTCTGCCGGTGCTTCCACGATGTTATCTTCGAGGCAGCGAACGGTTTCAAGACACAGCGGAATCATCATTCGCGCAATGATATCATCGTCGCTGAATTCGTTGTTGGACTGAACCACAGGCTTCAGCAGCTTGTAGGTTTCCTCGTCAACAACCTTCTTCTGCTTGCCTTTGCGATCCAACTCGTACTTGTAGAAGCCCTTATCGTTCTTCTGGCCGTAACGGTTGTTGTCGAACATTACGTCAATAGCTGTGGTGCCTTCATGCTTCATGCGATCGGGAAAGCCTTCCGCCATGACATCACCGGCGTGTTTGCCAGTGTCCATGCCCACCACATCCAGCAAATAAGCCGGGCCCATGGGCCAGCCGAATTTTTCCATAACCTTATCGACGTGCTGGAAATCGGCGCCGTCACGTACCAGATTGACGAAACCGCCAAAGTAAGGGAACAACACACGGTTAACCAGGAAGCCCGGGCAGTCATTAACCACAATGGGAGTCTTGCCCATAGCCTTGGCGTAAGCCACGGTGGTTGCGATGGCGCGATCACTGGTCTTCTTGCCACGGATAACCTCAACCAGCGGCATCATGTGTACCGGATTGAAGAAGTGCATACCGCAGAAGTTTTCAGGGCGCTTGAGGTTAGCCGCCAGCTTGTCGATGGAAATCGTAGAGGTGTTTGATGTCAGGATGGTGTCGTCACGAACGGCTTCTTCCGTCTCGCGCAGTACTGCATCCTTTACCTTCGGATTCTCAATAACAGCTTCTACAACCAAGTCTACGTTCTTGAAATCTCCGTAATTCAGGGTCGGAGTAATGCTGTTCAGAACATCAGCCATCTGATCAGGCTTCATCTTGCCCTTATCAACCCGCTTGGTCAGAAGTTTCTTGGCTTCTTTCAGGCCCAGGGCGATGCCGTCCTGGTTGATATCCTTCATGATAATCGGCGTACCTTTCAGTGCAGACTGGAACGCCACACCGCCACCCATAATGCCGGCACCCAATACGGCGGCCAATTTCACATCATTAGCTTCTTTTTCCCACGCCTTAGCCTTCTTTTTCAGCTCCTGATCATTCAAGAACAGACCAACCAAACAGGCAGCAACGTTAGTCTTCGCCATCTTGGCGAAGCCTTTTGCCTCAACCTCAATTGCTTTATCGCGGGTCAGACCGGCATGCTTCTGCATAACCTTGATGGCTTCAACCGGTGCCGGGTAATTGCGCCCAGCTTTGCCTGCAACAACCGCTTTGGATATCTCGAACGCCATCATGCTTTCCATAGCGTTCAGTTTGATCTTGCCTTTCTTTTCTTCCCGGCGTGCGTGGTAATCAAATTTGCCTTCGTTGCACTCATTGATGATGGTAACAGCAGCTTCTACCAGTTTGTCAGGCTCAACCACAGCATCGACAGCACCCACTTTCAGTGCGTCAGCGGCGCGGTTTTCAGTACCCCCGCAAATCCACTCGACTGCATAGTCGACACCCACCAGACGTGACAAGCGAACTGTGCCACCAAAGCCCGGGAAGATACCCAGCTTTACTTCCGGCAGACCGACTTTGGCTTTCGGCGCCATAACCCGGTAGTCAGTTGCCAGGCACATCTCAAAGCCGCCGCCCAAGGCCATCCCGTTAATTGCGGTAACGGTCGGGAAAGGCAGGTCTTCAATGGCGCTGAATACTGCGTTGGCTTTAAGATTATTGGCAACCAGATCTTCTTCTGAACCTGCAAAAAGCTCGGTGAACTCGGTAATGTCTGCACCGACGATGAAGCTGTCTTTGGAGCTGGTGACGACAAGACCCTTCAGGCCCTTTTCAGCTTTCAGATTTTCGGCTGCGGTGCCTAGCTCTTCGATAGTAAGGCGATTGAACTTATTTACTGACTCGCCTTGCAAGTCGAAGTCCAGCTGAGCGATTCCGCCTTCGATCTTTTTAACCGTGATGGCTTTACCTTCGTAAATCATCAACTGATCTCCAGTCTGTGTTGGGAGCTGCGTGCGGTCACCGGCAAGAGTCTGGCTGGTGATCCGTTTAAGCAGCAATTTCGGTCACTGCCCGGTCATTCGATTCAAAATTCATACAGCCGTTTGAATCGAGAGGGA
>JBDNIR010000421.1:0-3502 GCA_041688195.1 Marinobacter sp. | reverse complement strand
TGCTGACCAACGTAGCTGGCCTTAAGAGTAAAGAGGACAAAGTGTTGACCGGTTTGACGGCAAGCCAGGTCAATGCCCTGATTGAGGACGGCACCATCCACGGTGGCATGTTGCCAAAAATACGATGTGCGCTGAGCGCAGTCGAAAACGGCGTTCGCACGGCCCATATTATTGATGGCAGGGTGGCACACGCCACCTTGCTGGAAATCTTCACCGACGAGGGCGTCGGCACATTGATTTCACGCGGTTGACGCACATCGGAGTCAGGGCCATCGGGAGGCCAGCATGAAGAAGCTGTTTTACACGCTGGTGGTATTGGCGTTGATTGCTTTTCTTGTTTTCAAGGGTGCGGTCTGGTTTCTGACCGGTCAACGTATGGCTACGCTGGGCGACGAGATTGCGGAATCAGGCGTGGTGAATTGGCAACGTCTGAGCTCAAGTCTGTCGGGTCAGGTTACCCTGCACGGCGTTCAATATCAGCAGTTCCAATGGACTCAGCCTGTCACGATTGGGCAGTTGAGCTTCACCACGGACTCCCCGGTGGCATTGATTCAGGCCCTGCTGGCCCCCACCCGATTACCAGTTGAGTGGCAGCTTGATGCTGAGGGCGCGAGGCTTCAGATCGATGCCGCGATGATCAAAAACTGGGTGGCGCCGGAAGAAGACGCAAATCCTGCTTTATTGGGTCTCACCTGCGGGCCAAATCACCGGCAACAGCTGGGTAGTGGTGATTTGGTCCGGATGGGCGTGCCGGATATCGGCGGTGAAATTCTGCTCCGGCAATCCCGGAATAATCTGTATTTTGAGTTGAGTACGGCGGGGATCGGCAGCGTTGAACTGACAGCTCGGGACTATCGTCTTGGTCTGGTCTCCGGGCAGGCAGGCATGGAAAACACTCAGCTTCCGCGGCCAGCGCATATTGACGTGGTCCTCCGGGATGGTGGGGTAATGCGTAAGGTAGCGCTCTATTGTGCCCGGGAATCACAGATGGAAGTGCCGGAATGGGTTGCGCTCATTACCAGTGGGTTTCGCGATGCCCTTAATGCCCAGGGTTATGAGCCCAGCAAGCAATTGATGGCGCTTTATCAGCGTTGGCTGAGTGAAGGCGGCCAGTTGGAGTTTACTCTTGCGTCGGCCAGCCCAACGTTGGGTGTGCCCGTTCATATTCTTGAGGAAGCTGATTCCAACGATGCCGCGTTTAATATGACATACAACCAGGCAGGTGTTCCGGGTGTTTACCTGACACGAATGGAGCCTGAGCTCCCGGAGCAGGCCGTTGAGCCGGGGGTACCGGACGAATCGGAATCCGCCATGGCAGACTGGCGCCCCGCCCCGGTTGAGGAGGCGGGCCGCTGGCTTGAGCGCACAGTCAGAGTTACGCTAGCGAGTGGGCGTATTGTTGAAGGCCGCCTGACCAGCTTGAATAAAGACCGGCTTGAAGTGGCCCGGATGGTCGATGGGGGCGAAGTTGCCTATCCTATGGCCATTCGAGCCGTGGAGCAGTTTGATGTCTGGCGACGAACCAATGATCAGGGCCGGCCCTTTGTCGCGCCTGAGCCGGAGGACGATCTGGAACCAGAGCCCGCCCGCGAATTTACCACTGAAGTACAAAGCCCTACCTCCTGAATATCAAGGGTGCACTATGTCTGATCAAACGTTTTCTGCTGCCGCCAAAACACCAGGCATCCGGGACATGCTTACCCGGCTGATCGCCTTGCCCTCGATCAGCAGTGTCACCCCTTCATGGGATCACAGCAACGAGCCTGTTATTCGGCAATTGGCCGAATGGCTCGAGCCCATGGGCTTTGTCACCGAAATCATGCCGGTGCCGGGTATGCCCAGAAAATACAATCTTATTGCCACGCTCGGTGGTGGCCCCGGAGGTTTGGTGCTGTCCGGCCACACGGATACGGTTCCCTTCGATGACAAGCGCTGGAAAAGCGATCCTTTTACCCTGACCGAGCGCGATGGCCGCTGGTATGGGCTGGGAACCTGCGACATGAAAGGCTTTTTCCCGCTGGTTATTGAGGCGGCCAGATCGATTGTTGGGCAGAACCTTAAGCAGCCGTTGATCATCCTGGCGACTGCAGATGAGGAAAGCTCCATGAACGGTGCCCGGGCGCTGGCAGAAGCCGGTCGACCGAAAGCGCGCTACGCCGTCATCGGTGAGCCCACCGGTCTGAAACCGGTGCGCATGCACAAGGGCATCATGATGGAGCGGCTGATCTTCGAAGGTCAGTCCGGCCATTCTTCTGACCCGTCCCTGGGTAACAACGCCCTGGAAGGTATGCACGAGGCCATGGGAGAACTGTTGGCTTTGAGATCCGGCTGGCAGGCGCAATACCAGAATGCCAATTTCAAGGTCCAGGTGCCCACCCTTAATCTGGGTTGCATCCATGGGGGCGATAATCCAAACCGCATTTGCGCACGCTGCGAGTTGCACTTTGATCTGCGCCCACTGCCGGGCATGAAAATGAATGAATTGCGGCAGATGATTCTCGATCGGGTACAGCCGCTGGCAACAAGTCGTGGCCTCAAGCTGTCATTTGAACCTTTATTTGATGGCGTGCCCCCCTTTGAAACTGCCGCAGATGCGGACCTGGTTAAAGTCTGCGAGCGTCTCACCGGACACAGCGCTGAAGCGGTCGCGTTTGCCACTGAGGCGCCGTGGTTGCAGGAGCTGGGCCTGGAAACGCTGGTCATGGGCCCCGGCTCGATCGACCAGGCCCATCAGCCGGACGAATTTCTGGCATTGTCACAATTGGATCCGGCAGTAAAAATACTGCAGGGACTGATCCGGCATTATTGTCTGGGATAGCGCAGCCGCACGCCAAAACAACTAAATTTGCTCGGGAGCAAGGTATTGAAATCAAACGACTGGCTGCATGGCTTTCGTCACTCTTCACCCTACATCAACGCCCATCGTGGCCGCACAGTGGTGTTGACGCTGGGTGGCGAGGCAATCGCTCATGACAACCTGATCAATATCATTCATGACATTACGTTGCTGAGCAGTCTGGGGGTCAAACTCGTGGTGGCCTTCGGAGCCCGCCCACAGATACAGCAGAGGCTGGACGAGGCTGGCGAGATATCCGAATTCAAGGACGGCCTGCGCATTACCAAAGAATCGCAGTTACCCTTTGCCCTGGAAGCCATAGGCGCCTTGCGGTCTTATCTGGAAAGCCGTTTGTCCATGGGGCTGGTCAATTCACCGATGCACGGTGCGCGCATCCGGGTCAGCAGCGGCAATTATGTGACGGCTCGTCCTGTCGGTGTGCTGGGCGGGGTTGACCATGGTTACACTGGCCGGGTTCGACGGGTGGATGTCAGCGGGATCGAAAAGCTGCTTGAGGCGGGCCATATTGTGCTGTTGCCGCCACTGGGGTATTCGCCCACCGGCGATGCATTCAACCTCTCCTACGAAAATGTCGGCAGCCAGGTTGCCGCTGCATTGCAAGCGGAAAAGCTGATCATCTTCACCGAACACAAAGGCGTGCTGGAC
>JBDNIR010000420.1:0-3190 GCA_041688195.1 Marinobacter sp. | reverse complement strand
GGAGCCGCCCGGTGTCCAGGGTAAAAACCTTCAGGTTATCCGTCATTTTGTGGGCCAGTTCGATCAGGGCAACGTCTTCCGCGCCGCTGAAAGAAATAGCGATGTTGTCGTATCGGGCCAGGGCGGCCTTGATGATCGCTCGGGGAGACTGGCCCTGAAGGTCGTTTTTTAGCTGGTCGATGTCGGTCATAAACTCTCATGGTCAGTGATTATTCTGGAGTAAATCTACCATTGTCTGGCGCCGTGCTGAAGGAATCACCGCGTCTAACCTTATGCCGGCGCGAACAGGCGGTGCATTTTACGGCAGTTTTTTCTATGATGCGCCGACTCGAGCCCGGCTATAAGTGAGGGCTCTTTATTCAAAGCTGACAGGAGATACTTGTGGAACTTGCTTGTCTTGACCTCGAAGGTGTTTTGATCCCGGAAATCTGGATCGCATTTGCGGAAAAAACGGGTATCGAGGAGCTCAAGGCCACCACTCGGGATATTCCGGACTACGATGTGCTTATGCAGCAGCGTTTGCGGATTCTGGATGAGCATGGTTACGGTCTGCCGGAGATTCAGGAAGTCATCGGCACGTTAAATCCACTGGAAGGCGCCAGGGAATTTATTGACTGGCTGCGAGAGCGATTTCAGGTGGTGATCCTGTCAGACACGTTTTATGAATTTGCGATGCCGTTGATGGCGAAACTGGGTTACCCGGCACTGCTTTGCCACAAGCTCGAAGTCAACGGCGAGGGCCGCATTACCAATTACCTACTGCGCCAGCGGGACCCCAAGCGCCAATCTGTCAGGGCGTTTCAACTCCTGAACTACCGGGTGATCGCTGCGGGTGATTCCTACAACGATACCACCATGCTGAAACAGGCCGAGGCAGGCATTCTGTTTCATGCCCCCAAACATGTTATTGAGGAATTTCCGCAATTCCCAGCGGTGCAAACGTTTGATGAGCTGAAAGCGGAGTTCCTGAAGGCCAGCCAACTCCATACTGACGAGTAACAAAGTAAATGGACAGGTCATTCCAAAACCGTACGGAGCCATGGATGGCGGAGGACGAGCGTACAGGGAAGTATTTACAGCGTGTTTTGGAAGGACCTGTCCGCTTACTAACGCAGGTTTTCCAGAAGCTCCATGAGAGGGCGCACTTTAGTCAGCGTCTCCTCATACTCACTGGCCGGGTCAGAATCCGCCACGATGCCGCCACCACCCCAGCACCGCACCTGTTCATTTTCGCAATAGAGTGTCCGAATGGCGATGTTGCTGTCGATCCGGCCATTCAGCCCCCAGTAGAAGACTGATCCACAGTAGGGCCCGCGCCAATGAGGCTCCAGCTCCCGGATGATCTCCATTGCACGAATCTTCGGAGCACCAGTGATCGAACCGCCCGGGAACGCATCGAGCAACGCCTTGAACGGATCAGTGCCCGGCATGAGCTCACCTTGCACATGGCTCACCAGGTGGTGAACGTTCTGATAGGACTCCAGCTCGAACAGGCGGTCGACCTTGACGCTGCCGGGTTGGCAGTTGAGGCTGAGATCGTTACGTAGCAGGTCTACAATCATCAGGTTCTCGGCCAGGTCTTTTTTGGAATTCTGCAACTCTGAAGCCAGATCCGCATCTTCCTCCGGTGTGTCGCCCCGACGGCGAGTGCCTTTTATCGGACTGGTTTCGACGCGGCCGTGGTCGATTTCCAGGAACCGCTCAGGGGAGATCGACAGCAGGGACTGCCCGTTGCACCGTATAAATGCGCCAAAGGGCGTCGGGTGGGCTGCGCTGAGCGCCAAAAACGCTGACCATGGATCTCCTTCAAACATGCCCTGGAATTGCTGGGCGAGATTGGCCTGATAACAGTCGCCAGCCTGGATGTAATCTAACACCCGCTGTAGCCCTGCGAGAAAAGCGTGCCGGGATTGTGTGGCCTTAAAGGCCCGCGTCATACGCCAGCGCGGTAGTCCTTCTGTCTCAGGTTCCCGCCGCCATGCCGCTAGCTGTTTCACGGTCTTCGGAGCGCAGGCTTTATGACGGAACAGGGAGTATTCACCGGTGTCGCGATCATAGGTCGCTATCCAGAGGAACAAGCCGGCATTGAATACGGGCGCAGACGTTTGCGGGCACAAAGGTTGAAGCCTGGGTTCCCGCAAATAGCCGAATTCATAGCTGATGAATCCGACCCAGCCGCCGGGTAGCGGGTGTTTAGCAATGGTTTGATCAACCAGAAATGGCTCTGCTGTCTCAGCGAGCGCTCGACTGACCGGGCCTGCCGGGGCTCGCCCGAATTGCCGGGCGCAGGTGGACCGGTCAAAGCTCACATGGTGATGGGCGTAGGCTGAAAAGTGTTGGTAGCGTCCGGGATTGCCATGATCCGCGGTACTCCCAAGGAAGACGAAGTCATGCTCTTTGCTGGCATGAAACCGCAAGCGCGCGAACTCGGAAGCACTCAAGGTCTCGATGTGATGGTGGTTCAAGCCGACTCCCCGATTAATGAAAACAATGCCAAACAGCGCACAAAACGACGATTGCAGCCTTTGTGAAGAGGCTCCCTAATATCCTGCATCCCTCCGGAACCTTTAGTTCCGCTTATTTTACAGAAATTACGGGTGAAGAGCGGTCTGGATTTGTGATCAGTTTGGTGTCTCGCCGAGTATCTTTGGATGGGCGTCTGATAAAACGGTACATTGGGCCTGACCGCAATAGGCGTGCCCAATGCAAAGTGGTCAAAAAAATACAGAGAGCGATGGATGGTTAAAGCGCTAAGAAGACGGTGGCGTCGGTGGGTTCACAAAAGAATCCCCAGATCGGATACCCAGCGGTTTGTTCAGAGAAACATATTCATATTGCCTACCGGTGCAGGGGTCGTGTTCGCCTTTTTACTGGTCATCATGCTGCTCACCGGGATCAATTATCAAAACAGTCTGATCTATCTGATGACCTTTTTACTGGGTGCCGTCTTTGTCGCCGCCATGCATCAAACTCATCGCAATCTGTCTGGCCTTGAACTGACCTTGATCAAGGCCGGGGAAGGTTTTGCAGGGGATGATATTCCCTTTACCCTCCGTGCCGCCACGCCAGAGGAGAATGCCGCTGCAATCCAGCTGTCAACAACCGAGCGCCATCTTGAGCATCAGAATGTTCTCGCGGGCGAGCCGGTGGATCTGGTGTTCCTGATCAATTCCTCAGCCCGCGGTTACCT
>JBDNIR010000011.1:0-10773 GCA_041688195.1 Marinobacter sp. | reverse complement strand
GGGGTCAGACCCCATTACCATTATTACCAAACCAAAAGGTACCCCCATGCCCAACACCCCCCAATTCAAAATCCCCGCGACCTACATGCGGGGAGGTACCAGCAAAGGTGTGTTCTTTCGCCTGGATGATCTGCCAGAGGCCGCACAGGTGCCGGGTAAAGCCAGGGACCAACTATTGCTGAGGGTGATCGGTAGCCCCGATCCCTATGAGAAGCAGATTGACGGCATGGGTGGCGCTACCTCCAGTACCAGCAAAGCCGTGATCCTGTCGAAACCCACGGTGCCGGATCACGATGTGGACTATCTGTTTGGCCAGGTCTCCATTGACAAGCCGTTTGTAGACTGGAGCGGCAATTGTGGCAACCTGTCCGCTGCCGTGGGCGCCTTTGCCATCAACAGCGGTTTGATTGACTCCGCCCGTGTCCCGCAAAACGGCGTGATTACGGTGCGCATCTGGCAGGCGAACATCCAGAAAACCATCATCGCCCACGTGCCCATTACCAACGGTGAAGTGCAGGAAACCGGTGATTTTGAGCTCGACGGCGTTACCTTTCCCGCTGCCGAAGTACAGATCGAATTCATGGACCCGGCCGATGGCGACGGTGCCATGTTCCCAACTGGCAACCGGATAGATGATCTGGACGTGCCGGGTGTCGGAACCTTCAAAGCGACGATGATCAATGCAGGTATCCCGACCATCTTCCTGAATGCGCAAGATATCGGCTATACAGGCACCGAGTTGCAGGAGGTCATCAACAGTGATGCCAAGGCCCTGGCTATGTTCGAAACCATCCGTGTGCACGGTGCGGTGCGCATGGGCCTGGTGAAAACAATCGAAGAAGCTGCTAACCGTCAGCACACACCCAAGATCGCCTTCGTTGCCAAACCGGCGGAGTATGTCTCCTCCAGCGGTAAACAAGTCACCGCAGGCGAGGTTGACCTGTTGGTGCGTGGGCTATCCATGGGTAAGCTACACCACGCCATGATGGGCACCGCAGCAGTCGCCATCGGCACCGCCGCCGCTGTGCCGGAAACCCTTGTCAACCTGGCCGCCGGTGGCGGTGACCGCACGGCTGTGCGCTTCGGTCATCCTTCAGGCACCCTCAGAGTTGGCGCAGAGGCCACCCAGGTTAACGGCGAATGGACGGTGAGAAAGGCCATCATGAGCCGGAGTGCACGGATATTGATGGAAGGCTGGGTGAGGGTGCCCGGGGATTCGTTCTGATAGGAGCCTGCTGAAGCCTGAAACGTCAAATGCCGGGGTATACCCGGCTTTTCTGCATCTGAACGCATCAGTTTGTCAGATAATTAGCCTTTCCTCTCACTTTGCATGTTGACTAACAGTAAACCTATTCGTAAACTTTCCGCATGTACTCACTGAAATACAAGAAATCCGCTCTTAAAGCGCTGAGGAAGGCTCCCAAGCCAATAGCAGAACGGATCATGTCCGAACTCAAAGCGATTGCTCTGGATCCGGACAATTACCATGGCGACTGCAAGCCAATGAAAGGAAAGCCCTACTGGCGTCTTCGCCAGGGCGGATCCAGAGCAATCTGCAGTTTTAATAATGGCGAGCTGACTTTACTGGTATTGAAAGTCGGCGCCAGAGGAGATGTTTATAAATGAGCGTGCAGATTATTGAAAAATCAGGAAAACCCGAATACGCAGTAATTCCCTATGCCGAGTATCAAGAGTTGCTTGAAATGGCACAGGAAGCACGTGATATCCAGAATGCCGATGTTGCGATGGCTGAACTTTCGGCGGGAAAAGACGAAAGTATTTCTGCTGCTATTGCTGAACGCCTCGTATTGGGAGACGAACACCCTTTGAAGGTCTGGAGGGAATACCGCGGCTATACTCAGGAATCACTGGGTACAGAAGCCGGTATTGGCAAATCGTATGTGTCACAAATTGAGGCAGGTACCAAAACGGGTTCAACAAAGGTTCTCAGAGCACTTGCGAAAGCTTTACAGGTTGAAATAGACGATTTGTTAGACCGATAGTGTTTGATACGCGGCGGAGAAAGAAATGACGTGGTGTTCAGTCATCCGTCCGGAACGCTTAAGGTCGGCGCAGAGGCTGAATTAACAGGATTATAGATCAGTGCTTGATCTCTGACCTTAACTGACTGACCTCATCAACGGTCAAACCAGCAATCTCTGCAATCATCTGGTCATTTATTTCAGTGCGGTTGATCAGATTACGGGCAGTTTCCTGTCTGGCTTCATTCTGCCCCTCCTGACGACCTTCCTGACGACCCTCAAGCCGTTCTTTCTTAACCAGGTTCTCCAAGTTCTCTGCCAACATATCTCTGTCCTCCACCAAACTGTTGAGCTGTTCCAGGTGTACTTCAGCTCCAAGTCGCTGCAAATGGCGTTTGAGCCAGCGGGTAATGATTCTGTCGGTACGATCCTTGTTCGGGTCCGGCTGTACCATCTCAAGGGCAGATCGAGTGCCTGTCCATTAAAAAACTTGTCATACTGGTAAGAAACTGAATACTTGGTCAGTGTTTGAAAAGCTCATCCAGAGAGTTTGCTGTCAGCATTCGCGTTCCCCAGGCGCTCAGATCTTCGTCCGAAGCCGATGCAAGCTTTTCTTCAACCCACGAAGGCAATTCACCAAATTTGAAGACTAGCTGCAAACGCAACAAACCAGCGAAGCCTTCATGACGCTCTTTCTTGACCAGGTTTTCCAGATTCTCTGCCAACATGTCTTTATCCTCCACCAAACTGTTCAGCCGCTCCAGTCCCACTTCCGCTCGTAGGCGGCTCAAGTGGCGTTTAATCCAGCGGGTTATGATCCTGTCTATCCGTTCTTTGTGTGGATCGGCCTTGATGATCTCTACAACCCGATCCACAGCCTGCTGCAGGGCCTCCCAACTGTGGCCGGCATTCTCGACACCAAACACCCCACTCAACGGTGTCTGGCGTAAGCCCAACTCCTCGTCAGTATAACGCCCCTCGTCCACCAGGTAATACCGCAGATGTGGTTGATAGACACGCAGGAAACCCGGTGGTTCCGGCTGTACCATCTCATACACATCCTGCTCAGCGGTCCAGCGTTTGGAACCATTGTACAGCACAATAGGGAATACTGGAGGCAACCCGCTTCCTGGCGTCGTCACTCTGGTTTTCAGCAAGTGGTCATAGAAACAGGCCACATAGTGCATCAGCCGGATCGGCATAGTCCGATCCACACGGGACTGGAACTCAAGCAGGATATACAGATACACCTGCTGGGGCATTCCCTGCCAGGTGATGTCGACAGACCACACTACGTCCTCGAACTTCTCTTCAAACAGCGGAGTGATGTAGTTGCCGCTATGATTCTTGAGCGTATTGAAATCCATAAGGTCGGCAATTTCAGAGGGAGCAAACCCCTCAATTAATTGCTGAACAAATTCCGGATGGCTGAACAGCTCCTTGTAACCGGTATCGTGATGATTCGTTGCCATGCGCTCTCCTGTCTTGATGCCCAAAGTCTACCACAGCCACCCGCCACCACTTACCTGATGAAATAGGGCGTAGTGCGGGGTCTGACCCCATTATCACAAAATAAAATCACATATGATGCCACACTGCGAAACCTCGAGCTCATTGGTGAAGCCGCAAGCCGGGTACCTGACGAGGTACGAGAATCCAATCCAGATATACCCTGGAGAATGATTATCGCTACCCGAAATCGCTTGATTCATGCTTATCTGGGAATTGATGACGACACAGTACGGAGCATAATCTCTGATGATCTTCCAAGGCTGATTGAGAGGCTTTAAAAAATTGTGTGATTATCAGCAAGCGTTAAAGATCGTTACAGTGCGTGTATATAAATGGAGGGCTGGGTGAGGGTGCCCGGGGATGTGTTGAAGATTGCGGGTTAATTTGCTGGTGGGTTCCGTTCTGGTGGCAGCTTTCGGTACTATAATGCTCATTGAAATTCTTTCTGACGTATAGTTACGCGAAAATGTAGTTACGCGAAAGTGCCGTCCAGCGCTTGTGATGATCGATACCCGCGAGGCTTGAATGACTTCTACTGCCAAAGCGCCCATGCCAGCAGTCATCGGTATGCTTCTGATGTTGCTGGCCCCACAGTTCGCTTTCGCCGACACGGTGCGGCGCGTTGTCCATCCGGATGGCAGTGTGGAGTTCACCAATATACCGGCGGCAAAGCAGGCGCCGCTCGCAAGCACCAAAAAAGAAACCATTTACCGTTACCAGAACAGTGATGGTGCCCTGGCTTTCAGCAAGTTCCGCCCAACCGGCGTTGATTTCGATGTCATTCGTTTTGAATGCTACGCCTGCCAGCCAGACTCCAAAGTGGACTGGCACAAGACTCGCCTGTACGTGACCCCATACCAGGATGAAATCGAAACGGCCGCGCAGCAGTTCCAGGTTGACCCCGCTCTGGTCCGCGCGGTGATTCATGCTGAGTCAGCCTTTAACCCGAGAGCATTGTCATCAAAGGGCGCCCAGGGCCTGATGCAACTGATGCCCAGTACCGCCGAGGAGCTGGGTGTCAGCAACGCGATGGACGTGGCCGAGAATATCCGTGGCGGGGCGCACTATCTTGCCAGAATGTTAAAAATTCACGATGGTGATATCAAGCTGGCGACGGCCTCTTATAATGCCGGCCCGGCCGCCGTAGCCCGCTACGGTGGCCTGCCACCCTTTGCTGAAACTCGTGCTTACGTAGAACGTGTGGGCATTCTGCACCAGCGCTACCGCCAGAGTTACGCTACAAATTAATGCCCTGAAAAGCCCGCCGCTTTATAAGAAAACCCCCGGAACTGTGCCAAGCCATTTACCTTAAGTGTGGCTAACTAGCCGCAACAATAGCGCTTATCGCTACGATATTGGTGCACAGGGATATACCGTTGACATATCCCTGCACAACCCTCAAAGTCGGATGTACCACTGGGATATACGCTTGAGGCAGAAGACAAAATGGAACGTGCAAGCATTTTCAAGAGCAACAAGAGTCAAGCGTTGCGGCTTCCAAAGCCAGTGGCTTACTCAGATGACGTAAAGCAGGTGGACATCGTTATTCAGGGCCGTGCCCGAATCATCACTCCTGCTGGTGAATCCTGGGATAGCTGGTTTGACGGTGTAGGTGTTTCCGACGACTTTATGGCAAATCGAGACCAACCCGACGCCCAAGAGCGTGAAGCGTTTTGATGCTCAAATACATGCTCGATACCAACATTGCCATTTACACGATTAAGAACCGCCCTGCTGAGGTCCGTGAGGCATTCAATGCGCATGATGGCCAGATGTGTATTTCTTCAGTGACACTGATGGAGCTTATTTATGGTGCTGAGGCGTCCGTAGCTGTTGAGCGGAATTTGAAGGTGATAGAAGGTTTTGCGGCACGTCTTGAGGTGCTGCATTACGACAACGATGCAGCCGCCCATAGCGGTCAGTTGCGAGCAGAGCTGAAGAAGGCTGGTCGTCCAATCGGTCCATACGACGAAATGATCGCTGGGCACGCTCGGGCCAAAGGCTTGGTGGTTGTCACCAATAACATGAAACAGTTTGAAACCGTGCCGGGAATTCGCTTGGCAAACTGGGTCAACTGATTGGAATCCGAAAATCTTAGTAGTCGAACTTGGAAAGACCTGTCCGCTTACTAAAGCACGGATTAGTAAGTGTCGTCCGACCAAAGGTTAAAGCGGGGAATCAATGCGGTGCAGGGGCGATGGAGTTCCTTTCAAAAGAAGTTCCTGCCGTTATACTGATTCTTACAATCGTTCCGAACATCGATAGTAAAGCAGCCAAAAACGGGAGAGACCATGATGTCCAATGTCGACCAGAACACCCGTCCAGATTACGACGACGTCCTTCAGAAGATTGCCGATTACGTCCTCAGCTACAAGATCAACAGTCCCGAAGCCTGGGATTCAGCTCGCAACTGTTTAATGGATACGCTCGGGTGCGGCCTGCTGGCCTTGCGATTTCCCGAATGCACCAAACACCTTGGCCCCATAGTAGAAGGCACAATCGTCCCCAACGGCGCCCGCGTGCCCGGCACATCCTTTCGTCTTGATCCGGTAAAAGCCGCCTGGGATATTGGCTGTATCATTCGCTGGCTGGATTACAACGACACCTGGCTGGCCGCAGAATGGGGCCATCCTTCAGACAACCTCGGTGGCATTTTGGCAGTGGCGGACCACCTGTCCCAGAAACGGGTAGCAGAAGGTAAAGACCCGCTGGTCATGAGGGAGGTGCTGGAAGGCATGATCATGGCCCATGAAATTCAGGGCGTACTGGCGCTGGAAAACTCCTTTAACCGCGTTGGGTTGGATCATGTCGTGCTGGTGAAGGTAGCGTCTACTGCCGTGACTGCAAAACTGATGGGCGCGACCCGTGAGCAGCTGCTGTCAGCACTGTCTCATGCCTGGGTAGACGGCCAGGCCCTGCGAACCTATCGTCACGCCCCGAATGCCGGTTCCCGCAAATCCTGGGCGGCAGGGGATGCCACCTCCCGCGCTGTTCGGCTCGCGGACATTGCGATCCGGGGCGAAATGGGTATTCCCGGAGTTCTGACCGCGCCGCAATGGGGCTTCTATGATGTGTTGTTCAACAAAACCAACAAAGACCAGAAACTGAAGCCTGAGGATAAACAGCAGTTTTCATTACCGCAGGACTTTGGCTCTTACGTGATGGAAAACATTCTGTTTAAAATTTCCTTCCCGGCCGAATTCCATGCCCAGACCGCTGCCGAGGCTGCTGTTACCCTGCATCCGGAGGTTAAAGACCGTTTGGGTGACATCGACAGGATCGTCATCACTACCCACGAGTCCGCCATCCGCATTATCTCCAAGCAGGGCAAGCTCGCCAACGCAGCAGACCGTGACCACTGTCTGCAATACATGGCCGCGGTTCCGCTTATCTTTGGCAATCTGGTGGCAGAGCAATACGAAGACAGCTTCCACCAAGCCAACCCGATTATTGATGAGATCCGGGAGAAAATGGAGATTGTTGAAGACCAGCGTTACACCCGGGAATATCTTGAATCGGACAAGCGTTCCATCGCCAACGCGATCCAGGTGTTCTTCAAAGATGGCACCAGCACAGAGAATGTCGTAGTGGAATATCCAATAGGGCATCGCCGGCGCCGGACCGATGGTATTCCGTTGCTGGAGGACAAGTTCCGCAACAACCTCGCTACCCGATTTCCGGGCCAGCGATGTGATCAGATCGTTCAGTTGTGCAAGCACCAGCAACGACTGGAAACGACGCCAGTACAGGAGTTTGTCGGGTTGTTTGTGATTTGAACGGTCTGGGAAGAAACCTTTTCCCAAAAAGGGAAGGGCATTGGTGACAGCTCCATTACTGCCTCTGCTGAGCTGAGAAAGCTCGCGTCCAGACTGAAAGTACCCATGGGCACAACATTGGCTGGCGGCGAAGCGTATGCCCGCGCCGTGGCGTTCGGAGGGTTGTCGGGGGTTCGCTGCCTGCAAAGCATAAAACTCTTACAGGTATAATCCGCTATTTTTTTCTGCCCGGAGAGAGCGGTTTTACATTGTCTGCAGACGTAAATGACTCGTTCCGATTGTCGGGCCTTTCTGGAGATATCTTTGCCAACCGAGTGTCGATGCTTTCGAGTGCATCGGCAATGCGATTGAGGGCGCTCGCGGCGTTGGACCAATCATTCCTATCAAGACCTGGTGAAGCGGGTGATGCCCCAGATTTCTTCTTCCGGGGCTGGGTCTTTGGGGCATTCTTTGGAAGATCTTCGCCGAGCAGGTCCTTGCGAATACTCTGCAGATCGTAGGGATCAATAAAAGGGCGGTCCTCCGAATAAGCGCACATCATCATTCCGTCGCACAGTTTGTTGATCAGGCGCGGAATGCCGTTGCTCAGTTTGTGAATCTCGCGCACGGTGTCTTCGTCGAACAGTTTGTTGCCGCCATGGCCGGAGACGAGAAGACGATAATCAATGTACCCAGCGGTTTCTGCCTGGCTTAAGCCTTCAAGGTGGAAGAACAGTTTGACCCGCTGGGAAAGCTGGGGAATGGCGGTAACCGCCTGCTTGAGTTCTGGCTGGCCGAGCAGAATAACCCTCATGGACGGGCCCCCCATACTCTCCATCCCGGTCAGCATACGGATATCTTCCAGGTTTTCCCGGGTCAGATTCTGTGCTTCGTCGATAGCCAGAACAACCGGTGTACCCGCTGCCGCCATTCGTTCAAGGTACTCCGTAATCTGGAACAACATGGCGACCTTGCTGTCGTCCTCGATCTGCAAGCCAGCCTTTCTGAGTATCAGCCCGAATAGGTCCTTGGACTCCAGGTTGGTATAAGAAATGCCCAGGAGCTTCAGATCACCTTCAAGATTTCGAATGGTTTTCTTTAGAAGCGTGGTCTTTCCAGAGCCGATTTCACCACTGATGACCACAAAGCCCTCGGATGTCCAGATTGCCGAAGACATATACACATACGCCCGGGAGTGTTGCCGGCTCATGTAGATAAAGTCATCTTCCGGGGTGATGCGGAAGGGGTGCCTGTGCAGACCGAAGAATTCCAGATACATCGTCAGTTCCTGTGACGGCGCTTCACGCCAGTCGGATCATTTCATTGCTGCGGAGCAGTGTTTTATCCGGTTCGTAAGCATTGTAGCTTTGAGTTACCGTACCAAAACGGAAATCCCCGAGCAGGCGCTCAAGCCGACCGTAACAACGGTCCAGATTCTTATAGTGCCGGAAGCGTGAAAACCAGCTCGCGTTATTGTACCGGGGCTGGTCGGGATCAATCTCCCACGGGTGTAGATAGAACATCTGGGGACGTTTGCCAAATCCCGAAGCATTACGGAAAAGATAACGAAACACCGGGTAGGGGAATTGTCGAAAATACCCCCCGCCTGCTGCCGGGACTGACAGCCCCATCACATGAGCGGTTGTAAGGGGGAATTCGTGGATGATATTGCCGTTACTGGTTTCGATGGAATACGGCGTCGAAGGCGAGCCGGGAATCCCGTAACGGTCATGCCGAATCGGGAAGATACTGGAGTCCCAGGTAAAACCGGCTTCGCTCAGTATATCCAGCGCCCACAGCGATTCACGAGTAATTGAGTAGCTGGCTGCCCGGTATCCTTTAACTGCGTTTCCGGTAATGTCTTCGAGAATGCGCTTTGATCGAAGCGTTTCTTCCCGGAAAACCTCCGGCGTCTGATTATAGATCAGCTGATGGCTGTAGCCATGGGAGGCGATTTCATGACCATGGTCAGACAAGCTGCGAATAAGCTCCGGGAATCGTTCGGCGACCCATCCAAGCACGAAGAAAGTTGCCTTAACGTCGTGCTCTTCGAACAAAGAGAGCAGGCGCTCGGTATTGTGCTGCACCCGCGAGGGCAGCGAGTCCCACTGATCAGGCCGTATAACACTCGAGAGCGCCGCCACGTGAAAATAATCTTCCACGTCCACGCTCATGGCATGCAATGGCCCTTGTGCAAACTTATCGGACGTGGTTTTCTGTGTGTCTTTGCCTTCGTGCTGAGAGTGATCAGGGCTTAACATGGGCGCTCCTTCCCAACTTACTGCCTATGGTTAGATTCTCACTTACTACCACTATAAATACAATTGCTCGCGCTCCAAAAATGACACGAGATAATAAAACAATGTAAAACGGCGTTCAATGAAGATACAAATCGGTTGAGATTGGCTTGCTCTACGCGCAGAATGTCATTTCGAGAACAGGAGCCGGCCATTAGCTCTTTGTTTTGCCGGAAGAATTTGATGTTGTCTGTCGCTGATTGTCAAACAGACGACAAGGAAGTTCAGCGTGTCGTACATACGATTCAGAAAACATTACCTTCACATTCCATATCTGGTGCTCGCTGCCCTTGAGTTTGGGGTGTTGTTCGCTATTTTTTTACTGTTGACCCCGTTTTTTACAGTCGTTGGCGTCAACCACTCGCCCATGCGAGCCGACCCGGTCTCGGCCTTCCTTTTTGCCCTGGTTCTCAGCTGCGGTACCTTGGCCATGGGTGGTTACCTGGCGATGGTCCGCGAAAGCCTGGCGTCGTTGTTTTTCCGAACCCTTGTTGCGTATTGCTTTTTAGGGGGGCTTGGCCTCACGCTTCTTTATGCTTTTGTGGCGTCTGCTGATCCGGGCAGTGAAAACCTGTTCTGGGCCGTTGTGCTTGCATCCATGGTGGTTATCCTTTTTCGGCTTGCGTTCCTGAAGATTGTCGACTCGGAGCAGTTGGTCCGGCGTGTGGTCATTTTTGGTGCTGGTGATTTTGCCGCATCGTTACTGGATGAGTACGAACGCAATATGCAGGCTCTGGGTATTCGTATCATTGGCTGCATCGCAGACAACCCGGGCAACGCCATCGCTACGGAAAAGCTGTTACCCACTCCCAATGATTTCTATCAATTTTGCATCCAGAACAAAGTCTCCGAGATCGTCGTTGCTCAGCAGGAGCGCCGTCGCAATGAAGGTGGCTGGCTACCGGTGCCAGAGCTGATGGAATGCAAGCTCCGCGGTATTGCCATAACCAACGGCATCGATTTCTATGAGCGCGAACTGAAAAAAGCCAAGCTAGATATGGTGCACCCGTCCTGGATTGTGTTTTCCGAGGGCTTCAAAGCCTCAAAAACCCGCAATTTTGCGAAACGGTCTCTGGATCTGCTGATCAGCCTCACGCTGCTGGCGGTGATGCTGCCGTTTATTATTCTCACAGCTATTACGGTGTTTCTGGAAACCGGGCGCCCCGTACTGTACAGCCAGACCCGAGTCGGAATGCTTGGTAAAGAGTTTCGGATTTACAAGTTTCG
>JBDNIR010000419.1:0-3309 GCA_041688195.1 Marinobacter sp. | reverse complement strand
GGATGGTCAAGAGAATCCACCAGCTCACATTCTTACCCAAAAGTTTTACGAAGTGCAGGACTACGCTTCAAAAACCGGGCATATCTACCTCTCGTCCCCAGTGTTGATCAACAAAGCACTGCTCAACCGGATGCCTGAAAAGTATCAGCAGGTAATAATTGATACCGGCAGGGAGTTGGCGGCTGTGCATACCCGTATGGTGGTTTCAGAAGAAGATGCCCAGTGGAAGAAAATCGAAGAGCTGGGTATGAAAGTGAACGAGGTTGAGAAGGCGCCCTTTGTCGAAGCAACGAAATCCGTTATCGAAAAATATCGTGGCGTATTTGGCCCAGAACTCATCGACCAGATCATAAGCGCCAAGTAACGGTCCAATGAGAGGAGGAGCTGCGGGTCATCGCGGGCTCCTAGGTCCTTGTCGAGGTTCTTCCTGCTATGTACGAAAAAACGGTCGCTCTGCTAACCAAGACTTTGACCGCGTTTACTGCGGTTTTGTTTCTGATAATGACGACACTTGTCTGCCTTCAGGTGTTCTATAGGTATGTCCTGAACGCCCCACTTACCGGTTCTGAAGAAGCTGCGCGTGCCATACTTATCTACGTCGTCATCCTGGGCGCTGCTGCTGGGGTGGGCAACCGATCACATCTGACGATTGGTTATTTTTATGAGCGGTTTCCTTCAATGCTCAAAAAAGCCGCGACCCTGCTCTATTTCATCTCGATCCTAAGCATTGCCCTGTTGTTCGTGATCAAAGGTTGGGACCTGGCGCAGCGCACGATGATGCAGACGACGCCAGCATTAAGAATACCCAAGGGGCTTATTGTATATGCCTTCCCAATCGGTGGGGCGCTGATGTGTATCTACTCGATCGGCTTGCTCAAGGGTGTGCTGGGCGCATCAAATAACTCGCATTCATCACAAAACAAAAAGTCGCTCTGAGAGGCGGTCCATGGTTCCTACTTTATTTGTTATTTTTTTTATACTGATTTTTCTTGGTGTGCCAATCGCCTTCTCACTTGCTGGTGCATCCATCCTGTCTCTTTACATTTTTACCGATATGCCCATGCTGCTTGTTGTGCAGCGGATGTATTCGGGATTAGACGTTTTTGCACTGATGGCGATACCACTTTTTCTGTTTGCTGGTTACCTGATGTCAGAGGTTAAGATCTCGGACAAGCTTATTGATCTGGCATACGTATTTCTCGGCCGGTTCAAGGGCGGGCTTTTCCTCGTAGCCACTGGCTCCTCAGCCATCTTCGGTGCCATTTCTGGCTCTGCTAACGCGACAACGGCTGCGATTGGCTCCGTTATGATCCCGTCGATGGCGAAAAAAGGCTACGACCAGGCAGATTCGGCTGCTGCGGTGGCCGCCTCGGGTATTTTAGGCCTTGTCGTGCCGCCGAGCATTACGATGGTTCTATACGGGGTTGTTGCCGGAGTGTCGATTGGAGATCTTTTCCTCAGCGGTATAGTGCCGGCGATTATCATCTCTGCGGGTCTGATGGCAGTTAACTACTTCATAGCCCATAAGCGGGGTTATGAAGGCGGTGAACCCGTTCCGATGCGAAGCGCCTTAAAGACGTTCCGGGAGAGCATCGTTGCATTGGCAATGCCATTGATCATTCTCGGAGGCATATACTCGGGTGCGTTTACGCCCACTGAATCAGCGGCGGTTGCGAGTCTGTATGGGCTGCTTGTTGGCTTCTTGTGGTACCGGAATCTGACGTTCAAAAGTATATTCAGTGTCAGCAAGAAGACCGTGGAGGTATCGGCTACGATTCTTTTCCTGATCGCGACGTCAAATATCTTTACGTATATCCTTACCTCCGAGAATGTACCTCAGGAATTGGCGTCAAGCCTTATAGGATTTTCTGACAGCAAGGTTGTGGTCCTCTTGATTATATTGGGGATGCTACTTGTCTTGGGTACCTTCCTGGATAATGTTGCAGCAGTGATTCTGGTTACACCTACTTTGATGCCTGTCGTCGGGGCCCTGGGTATTGACCCCATATTTTTCGGTGTTTTCATGGTGATTGCAGTTGCTGTCGGGCAAATAACGCCGCCCGTTGGACTAAATTTATTTATTGCGACGAACCTCACTAATAGACGATTCGAGGACGTTTGTAAAAGTACAGTTCCCTATTTGGCACTATATGTATTCCTGCTTGTGTTTTTTATATTTGTTCCAAGCTTGCTATCGGTCTTTGGATAGGCAGGGGGTGGACGTTGCGCTTCTTATCCCGGCAGTCGGGTTCAGATGAAGTTTTTTAACCCATGGCGAGAGTGAATAAATAATATTTGTATAGACCGAATGAAATTGTAAAATATACCGACGTTATATATTGGATACTTAGAGTTGGAGAAAAGTGATGGATTTAGGTAAGAGAGTTTCAGTTTATCAGCCAGAACAGGAAGGTCTTAAGTTTCCCGACCTCCCTACTTTTTCAAACGTAGCAGATGAGCGGCGTCATCGTAAGGAGCGCCTGGTAGCGGCGTGTCGCGCCTTTGCGATACACAACCTGGACTACGGATTTGCAGGGCACCTGACAGTGCGGGATCCAGAGAGACCAGAGCTATACTGGACAAATCCAATGGCTGTACATTTCTCCCAAGTGAAGGTATCCAACCTCATTCTGGTTGACCATGAAGGCCAAGTTGTCGAGGGTGATTATGCGGTGAATCGTGCTGGTTTTATACTGCATGCAAATGTGCATGAAGCTAACCCGGACATCATCGCGATGTGCCATGCCCACAGTGTTTACGGTACCGCGTTTGCCTCTCTTGGACGGAAGCTTGAGCCCATTACTCAGGATGCATGTGCCTTTTTTGAAGACCATGTGGTCATTGGCAGTGAGGCTGGCGCCGTTGCCGTCGAAAACAAAGCCGGTACCAGTGTTGCTGAGTCATTTAAAGGTGTGAAAGCCGCGATTCACCAGAACCATGGATTGCTCACCGCCAGTCGCCACAGCATCGAAGCCGCCGCGTTCTGGTTTATCGCTCTTGAGCGGTGCTGCCAGCAACAGCTATTGATCGAGGCAGCCGGTATCAAACCAACACTCGTGACGCCCGAACGAGCACGTTACAGCCGGGAGCATGTGGGTAGCGAGTACATTGGTTGGCTGCACTTCCAGCCTATCTGGGAGCAGCTACTGGAAACCAACCCGGGTATGCTCGACTAATTTCAGGTTTGGTATGGGTTTCGGAACACCGCTGGCCTCGTTCTGCTGGTGGCGGTTTCGCTGTTTCCGGCCGGGTAAGCTTTGTAAGGCGAAATCGCCGGCGTGAAGTCCAGACGAAGAACGCGAGAGCGAG
>JBDNIR010000418.1:0-4523 GCA_041688195.1 Marinobacter sp. | reverse complement strand
TTGAACCCGTTTCACGAACCTGCAGGAACCCCCAATGGCAGACGTAATCAAAGTGCCGGTCTCCTTCGGCGAAGTACTGGACAAGATCACCATTCTGGAAATCAAGTCCGAGCGCATTGCGGATGTGGCGAAGGTCAGGAATGTGCGGTTGGAGCTGGACGAGTTAAGCCGTACCTGGGATGAAGCTGTTGAGGACCCGTCAGTCATTGCTGACTTGCGGACGCAGCTCAAGGCCGTCAATGAAGAACTCTGGGTGATCGAGGATGATATCCGGGACCAGGAAGCTGCCCAGGATTTCGGCTCACGGTTTATTGAACTGGCTCGTGCAGTCTATGTTACTAACGACCGGCGGGCTGCCATCAAAAAGGAAGTGAACCTGGCCCTGGGCTCACGGTTTGTGGAAGAAAAGTCCTACCAGGATTACACCGCCAGGAAGTGAACTCTTGCAGTGGAATCTATGGACGGACAGGAAATAATGGGTTTGCCACGGACACTCACAGACGATCACGGACGAAAAGATTCAAGTGCTCAAAAGATTTTTCGTCTTTGTCCGTGCAAGTCCGTGGCCAATAATTCTTTTCCAGGTTATTCCACGGTAGAGGCCCGGGGCTGCGCAGAAACCCACCGATCCAGCATCTCAGTAACATCCTCCACCGTCACCAACTCCATCGCCCCCTCAAATTCCACTTTTGCCCCCCAGCGAGCCTCAGAGACGGTTTTCCCGGTGAACTTCTGCAAGGCTTCCGGGTAGCGATTTACGCACCAGGGCAGGGAGTTATAGGGGCCGGAGCGGTTCGGATTGCTGGCGGCATAAAGTCCGAGTACATCTGTGCCCATGGCGCTGGCAATATGGGCGGGGCCGGTGTCGGGGGACACCAGCAAATCTGCACCAGCGAGCAGTGCCGCCAACTGTTGGAGGGTGTCCTGGCCACACATATTCACCACCGCTTCGCTCATCCGGCTTTCAATCTCCCGGCATACCACTTTTTCGGATTCCGCCGGGCTGCCTACCAGAAGGACCTTGGCGTTATGCCGGGTTGCGGCGTAGTCTGCCAATGCGGCATATCGCTCTGGCGCCCAGTTGCGCAGAGGGTGGCTCGCACAGGGGCTGATCACCAGATTCATCCGGTCTGGCGCGAGGTATTGGCGGGCAAAGGTATGATCTGCCTCCGCCAGCGGGATGCCCCATGTAGGCGGGGCCGGGGCCAAACCGAGAGGCTCGAGGAAACTGGCCAGACAATCACGTACATGCTGCTCTGGCTGCGGCGCAATTCGGCGATTGATAAACAGGCTGTGGAGATCCTTGCTTCGAGCTTTGTCATAGCCGACTTTAATGGCTGCCGGGATCAGGGCCGCGGCGAGATTGGCACGAAACGCCACCTGCATATGAAGCAGGGCATCAAAATGCCGCCCTTTCATAGTGCGGCGCAGCTCGGCGTAGCCCTTGCGGCCAGCTTTCTTGTCGAAAATGATGAACTCGACACCGGGCAGGTCACCGATAAGCTTTGCCTCCAACTTGCCAATGACCCAGGTAATCCTGAGCCCCGGTAGCTGATCCTGCAGGCTCAGGACCACCGGGATAACGTGGGTGACATCGCCGATGGCAGAGAGGCGGAGAATGCAGATGGATTTCATTGATTCATGATTCATTGCGAGTTTGAAAACCGGTTTGTGGAGCTTTGCGGGTAATCATTGGTAAACTGGCGCCCATTCTATCTCACTGTGCTAGCAGACGTCCCGATATCGGCAGCGTGTTGGTGGCCTTGAATTTATTCTGTTTGGGGAACCATGGTCGAGTCTGAAGTCATTGAGCGTGAAAAGAGCTCTGCTCTGCTCATCCATCCGGATTACGAGGGGAGGGTCACAATTGACTGGTTCGATCCGAAATGCCGGAGAGGACTTGCTCAGCCTGTAACTAGCGGGGGACGCGGAGGCGCCTGGTTCATTGATGCCGGCGACAGTCGGCTCGTGCTGAGGGAGTACCGCCGAGGTGGTCTCGCAGCGAAGCTGTCTCAGAACGTTTACGCCTATACCCGTGAGCAGGACGTTCGCTCATTCTCTGAGTTCAGGCTACTAAACCGATTAAAGGGAATGGGACTTCCTGTTCCCAAAGCGGTGGCAGCCTGGTATCGGAAACTGTCCCCGCTGCATTATCGAGCGTCTATCATCATCGAGCGGCTCGATGACTCGTTGCCACTCGCGGAACTTCTTGCCGATCTTCGCGAAGCAGACTGGTATGAGCTGGGTCAGACCATTCGGTGTTTCCACGATGCGGGCGTGCGCCACGCTGACCTGAATTGCTTTAATGTCCTCGTCAAGGCCGGAGATTTCTATTTGATCGACTTCGACAAGGGACAGATTATGTCACCAGGGGCTTCCATCAGCTGGAAGCATGCAAACCTTGAAAGGTTAGCCCGATCTCTGACAAAAATAGCCGACAAAGCTTTGCAGCGGGCTGTCTGGGGTTCTTTTATGGACGGATATAACGGGAGTGACTTCGCTTGATCAACCAACAGGAAAACACTTCGCTGCCTGCCATTTTATGTCTGACAGATGCTTGCGACCGTCCGGAGACGGAGCTTTTCATAGGATTGAAAAAGGCGGGCTTCGATATAGACGTTATGTGTAATCCCAAAGGCAAAAACTATCAGCGCCTTGTAGATGCAGGCCTGACGGTTAGTTCCATAGCGCTATCTGGCCGCTTTGACAAAGTGGGCACCAAAACCATCCGGGCCCAACTACAGAGTAAAGATTACGACGTCATTCATGCGTTTAATCCTCGGGCGCTCGCGTGCGGGCTGCGTGCCTCCAAGGGAATGGACGTGAAAATTGCAGCCTATCGGGGGGTCATTGGCAATGTCAGTTTTCTTAATCCGGAGTCCTGGCTGACCTTCCTGCATCCCAGGGTTAGTCGGATTGTGTGCGTTGCCGACGCCATCAAACAATACTTGGCAGATTTGCGGTTTTTGTGGCTCCACATCGAGCCTGAGAAGTTGCAACGTATCTATAAAGGCCACGATCTGTCCTGGTATCAGGAGCAACCTGCGGACCTCACGACCATAGGAGTTCCTGCCCACGCATTTGTTGTATGCTGTACCGGCCGGAACCGTCCCCGCAAAGGCTTTGATGTACTGCTGCGAGCTGCTGCCCAACTGCCTGCTGATGTAGACGTCCATTTTGTATTGGTGGGCGATGTGGATCAGAATCAAGCCTTGCGAGCCCAGGCCGATCAGTTGCAGCATCCGGAGCGCGTTCACTTTGCCGGGTATCGTAATGACGCGCCTCAAGTTGCCGCGGCCAGTAATGCATTTGTTCTACCCTCGATAGAACGGGAAGGCTTGCCGCGAGCCGTTATTGAGGCAATGGCGTATGGGGTGCCCGCTATCGTCAGTGACGTCGGAGGTATGCCCGAACTTGTTGAAAACGGTGTCAGCGGTCTGGTGGTGCCGCCCAACGACGAGGGGGCATTAGCAGCGGCCATTCAATCGCTTTATAACGATCAAGAACGTGCTAAAAAAATGGGCGAAGCAGCTAAAAAGCGTATTAACGATCATTTTCATACGTCAAAAACCGTTCGTGAAACCGGCGATCTTTACCTCCAGTTGGCGGACAGTCATTAAATGCGGCGTTACCTGTTTTTTGTCAATCAGCCCTATGCCTACTCCATTCTTCGCCCTCTCCAGGACGTTATCCGAAAACGCGGTGATGAGGCTGCGTGGTTCGTGTGCGGGTGCACCGCAGCACCTCTTCGTGCGGATGAAGTTCACCTGAAAACCGTCGCGGACGTCATGGCTTACAATGCCGCAGCCACCTTTGTACCGGGTGACTGGGTGCCGTATTTTTTCCCCGGCATCAAAGTGGAGGTGTTCCATGGCATGGCGCGCAACAAGCGCGGGCATGGCAGCGAAGACGAAAGCGATCACTACCGGATTCGGGGATGGTTTGACCTCTACTGTACCCACGCAGAGAAAGACACGGCAAAGTTTGAGGCGTTGGCAGTGCAGCACAGTCATTTTGCCGTCGCTAAAACCGGCTGGCCCAAACTGGATCCTTTGCTGTCATATCAGACTGGCGGTGTGCGTCCGAGGCGCGAAGGCGATTTACCCGTTGTCTTTTTTGCCTCAACCTTTAGCCGTTCCGTGACGGCGGCCCCAGAGCTGCTGGACACAATCGCCAGACTGTCTCAAAGCGGCTGCTGGCAGTTTATCGTGACATTGCATCCCAAGATGGATCCGGCTATCACCGATCGGTATCGGGCACTCGCAGGTGACAATCTGCGCTTTGTCGAGAGTCACGAGGACCTGCTGCCCATCTTGCCGGAGGCCGATGTGATGCTGTGTGACACCTCATCCATCATGTTCGAGTTCATGTTTCTGGATCGCCCGGTGGTGACCCTGAAAACGAAGATGCCGGGGCCTTATCTCATCGATGTGGCGTCGGCAGACCAAATAGAATGCGCGTTGACTAACGCCGTTGCCCGTCCACCAGGGGTACTGGCTGCGGCACGGGCACTGTGTGATGAT
>JBDNIR010000417.1:0-3361 GCA_041688195.1 Marinobacter sp. | reverse complement strand
GCGGATGACCATGTCCTTGATGCGGCCGACGATCTGTACATAACCGTCTTCGTCCATTTCCGCCAGGTCGCCGGTGTGCATCCAGCCTGCTTCGTCGATGGTTTCGCGGGTTTTCTCTTCGTTGTTCCAGTATTTCAGCATCACGCTGTAGCCACGGGTGCAGAGTTCGCCGATTTCACCCCGGGGCAGGATGGCATCGGTGGCAGGGTCGACGATCTTGCTCTCCAGATGCGGCTGGGTGCGGCCAACGGTGGTGACCTGCTTTTCGAAAGGATCGGTGGAGCGGGTCTGGGTGGACACGGGGCTGGTTTCGGTCATGCCGTAGGCAATCTGCAGGTCTTTGATGTGCATCTTGCCGTTGACCTGCTTCATCACTTCGGACGGGCAGATCGAGCCCGCCATGATGCCGGTGCGCAGGCTGGAGAGGTCGAACTTTTCGAAATCCGGATGGCTCAGTTCTGCAATAAACATCGTGGGCACACCAAACAGTGCGGTGGCCTTTTCCTTGTGTACGGCTTCCAGTACCGAGCGTGGCTCAAAGCCTTCGCCGGGGTAAATCATGGTGGAGCCGTGGGTAACGCAGCCGAGGTTAGCCATGACCATGCCAAAGCAGTGGTACAGGGGGACCGGGATGACCAGCCGGTCGCGCTCATTGAAGTTCATGCTTTCGGCGACGAAATAGCCATTGTTGAGGATGTTGTGATGCGACAGAGTGGCGCCTTTGGGAGCACCGGTGGTGCCGGAGGTAAACTGGATGTTGATGGGGTCATCAAACTGCAGGGTAGCCTGTACCTTGTCTACCTTTGACTGATCAGCCTCGTCGGCGTGCTTGAGGAACTCCGCCCAGGACCACATACCTTCGTGGGCGTGGGTATCGAGGTTGATGATGCCTTCCAGTTGCGACAGTCGCTTGGACTGCAACTGGCCCGGGCGACAGCTTTTCAATTCGGGCGCCAGTTCGTACAGCATGCCCCGGTAGTCCGAAGCCTTGAACGCGTCCGCTGTCACCAGAAACCGTGTTCCGGCGAGGTTTAGGGCGTATTCCAGTTCATGCACGCCGTAAGCCGGGTTGATGTTCACCAGCATGGCGCCAATCTTGGCGGTGGCAAACTGGGTGACGGTCCACTCGTAGCGGTTGGGCGACCACATGCCAACACGGTCCCTGGGTTTGACGCCAATGGCCAGGAAGGCTCGGGCGCAGCGGTTCACTTCAGCCTGGAACTCACGGTAGGTCCAGCGAATATTCTGGTGCAACGCAATCAATGCATCGTTGTCGGGGAACTGTCCGGCAGTGCGGTCCAGCATATCGCCGATGGTCATGCCGAGCAGCGGTTTGTCAGAAATGCCGCTGGTGTAGCTGGGAAGTATCGGGTTCATGGTCTGCCTCCATTTGTTGTTGTACTGGAGAGCCAGCGGGCCTATTTGCCCGGTTGGCGACTCTGGCTTTGATATTCAGGGTTCGGCCGCATGTCACTGGCAATCGCCACGCGGTTGGCCATGGTGGCTTCGTCCTTATTGATCGCTGTTGTTATGGGTAATCAGGAACCATTGCCTGTTCAAGAACTACAGGTATTGCCTCCCGAAAGCGCCTGGCCGACTTTCGAGCCGTTGCGCCGCTTCAGTTGCTGACTGATCCAGTCGCCGGTGGCGACCAGTTTGTCCAGATCCACACCGGTTTCAATGCCCAGCCCGTTCAGCAGGTAGAGCACATCTTCGGTGGCGACGTTGCCGGAGGCGCCTTTGGCATAGGGGCATCCACCGAGGCCTGCCACTGAGGCATCTATAACCGCAACGCCTTCCTCGATCACCGCATAAAGGTTGGTCAGAGCCTGCCCGTAGGTGTCATGGAAGTGGGCGGCCAGGCGCTCCATCGGGACGTGTTTCGCCACGGCTTCCAGCATGCGCTTGGCTTTCAGAGGCGTGCCTACGCCGATGGTGTCGCCCAGAGAGATCTCGTAGCAGCCCATGTTCAGCAGGGCCCGGGCGACAGTGGCGACCTTCTCCGGGGCGATATCGCCTTCGTAGGGGCAACCGAGCACGGTGGAAACATAGCCTCGCACTGGAATACCGGCTTTCTGAGCCGCTTCCATTACTGGTTGAAACCGTTCAAGGCTCTGGGCCACCGAGCAGTTGATGTTCTTCCGGCTGAAAGATTCGGACGCGGCGCCAAAAACCGCGACTTCATCGGCGCCAGCGGCCAGGGCATTCTCGAAGCCCTTGAGATTTGGCGTCAGCACCGAGTAGCGAACCCCGTTCCGCCGCTTGATGCCAGCCATAACATCGGCGCCATCAGCCATCTGAGGCACCCATTTTGGCGACACAAAGCTGGCGGCTTCTATGTGGCTCAAGCCGCTGTCGCTGAGGCGGTCAATCAGTCCGGTTTTGACGGTGGTGGCGATGATGTCGCCGGGCTCGTTCTGCAAGCCGTCGCGAGGGCTCATCTCCACCAGACGAATGTGGTTGGGAAACGCCATCAGGTGGTCTCCTCTTCTTCAACGTCTATGGCCAGCAGCTCGTTGCCTTCCGCTACCTGGTCGCCTTCGGCAAAGAACAGCTCACTGACGACACCATCCGCGGGGGCTTTGATGGCATGCTCCATTTTCATGGCTTCCATGATCACCAGAGTCTGCCCGGCGGTAACAGCGTCACCGGCTTGCACCAGAATCGCCACTACGGCGCCGTTCATAGGTGCCTTCAGGCTGCCCTCGGCAGCCAGGTCCTGGGTGCCGAAAGTCTCACGATAGACGCTACAATTGAATGTATCACCTTCATGGAACAGCACCAACTGATCGTTGTGGAGGTGGCCGTGCACACTCAGGCGATGGCCATTGATCACTGCCTGTAAGTAATCGTCATCGAGCCGGGCGTTGAGGTGATACACGCTGCCGCCGACGAATACCTGATAGTTCTCGTCCCGTTCCAGAATCTTGAGTTCGTGCAATTCCTCACCCACTTGCAGACGCAGGGGCTGGGTGTACTCCGAGTTCATGCGCCAGCTGTTCTGACGGGCAAAGGGTGACCAAAGATCGGCGCTTTGCCGCTCCCGGGCCTTGCGCTGTTGCAATACAAAACCGGCCGCGAGCACCAGGGCTTTGTGGATGTCCAGCCGGGATTTCGGGAACAACAGCTCGCGATGGTTTTCGATAAAGCCGGTATTCAGCTGCGCTTCGCGGAACGGCTGGGCGTCTGCCAACGCGTGTAAAAAGCGAATGTTGGTTTTGACACCGGCAATGCGGTAGTGCTCAAGGGCCTGCACCAGCCGGTTGATGGCCTGCTCGCGATTTTCATCCCAGACGATCAGTTTGGCGATCATCGGGTCGTAGTGAACGCTGACTTCATCACCTTCCACCACGCCGGTGTC